>JBBFLE010000015.1 GCA_037481695.1 bacterium
TCTCTGCGGCCTTGGCGATCTTGGCGCGAGGAGAGGGGGTGTGGGGGTACAAAAAAGCAAAACCATTTCTCGCGCAGAGACGCAGGGAGCGCAGAGGGAAAACCCTTTTTTCCCGGGCTGCGGAGGCAGCCCCCCCCGCTTTGCGGGGGAAAAAAAGAATTTCTCTGCGAGCTTGGCGTCTTGGCGCGAGGAGAGGGTTCATGGGGTTGGACAGACATTTCTTTGCTTCCAGAAGGTGGCTACTTCCCTGGGGAGGGCGTGCCAGTAGGATCCTTCGTAGTCAGACCTCACATGCTCCAGGAAGTCTTCGTAAAGGGTGGCCGGGTAAGTCAGGCCAGAGTTCTCACTGCTCCCGAAATCCATGTAATCCGGATGGGCGTTAAGTAGAGCCATGCCACCTTGTTGGGCGATCCAGGCCAGCTTCTCTTTCCAGATGGCAATATCCTTCTCCCGCATCAGCACAAAGAGGGTGTGATCCTGGGGGAGGGTGTAGGGTAGCTCGATGAAGGAGCTACTCGAGTCACCTGGGTTTGTGGAGTCGGGGACAAAGGGGAATATGCTCCTTACGCCTTGGGGTTGGGGTTCGAAGGGATCTGTGTCGAAGCTTGAGGAATCATACAGGATGTCTAGCAGCTGGAGCAGTCCAAAGTCCCTGTTCATGCTGGGTGCGCGAAAGCCCACAGCGCCCCACTCCTTGAGGTAATGGTTTATCCTTGGAGCCTCTTTGAGAAATCTGCCCGCTGGGGAAAAGAAGTTTCCGCTGTGGGTCAAGCCGTGAAGGCCGATCTCGAAACCGTTATCCAAAAGAAAACGATGTAGCTCCCGATCAGGCGCATAGTCCTCTGCAACAAAGTTGAAAGAGGAGCGAAAGCCCTTGCTCATCTCCAGCTCTGCCAACTGCCTGCATTTTTTTTGGCCCCGGGCGGTTTCCACATCGTGGGTAAGAACCAGGGAGAATCTCTTTCCTTCAGGCCAGCCCGACCATCCAGGAGGTTGAGTGCCGGCCCTCTGGTCAATGGGCCAGACATCCCTGTGCTGCCTCAACTGATAGCGTACCACGATCCTTCGAAGGGCTATCTGGATGCGCCTGGGGATGGCGGGTTTGATGTGGTAATAAAGCCTGTGCAAAAACATTCGCACCTTGGTTGAGTTGGCGGGATTACACGGGGTGCCCGCCTAAGCTGGCTGTGGAGCCTTGATCAGTAAGTCGGGTAAGGTAAGTGCGTGAGCGGTACAACTCCTGGAGAAATGTGTCCATCTCCCCCTTCCAAGTGCCAAATAGATCCACAAGCGAATCTGCCGAAGGGCCGAGCCTTCCCCTGACTGCCCTCTTGATTCTCCAGAGACGCTCCTCGATATCGCTAATCTCTCGCAAGATATCAGACCCCATGGCTACCTCCCCCCTTTCTCGGAATATACCACTACTGGATGTCTGCGAGAATGGGTGGCTTAAGGTTTCAGTTACTTGAGTCACATGACTGGAGCCAATGGATTGAATCAGAAAGCTTGAAGGTGGAGAGATCCTCTCAATGGGATTCATGCCATGTACGGATAAAGCACGGAGCCCAGAAGCCTCAGAACCGGAAGCGGGAAGCGAGACAAGATAAAGCTGTGCCAGCCGGTCTCCCTGGAGCTAAGCCTGGTAAAGGCTTTGGTCTTGAGGTCATAGCGGTAATAGTCTATGGGCGCTTCCAGAGAGGCCCAACCTCTTTTGAACTGAAGAAGGCCTGTGTTGCCAGGATGGGTCCTTCCCAGAGACAAAGTGGAACAGCCCCTTCGCATGCACTCTCTCATGCCTTCCCACATCACCAGGTTGTTGGCCCTGAGGGGCTCTGCAGCCTGGGCCGAAGCCCCGTACTTGAAGATGGCCCTGGGGCCCAGGTGAAGGAACACGGCCCCCGAGACCACTGTCCCCCTGTGATAGGCCAGGACCAAAAAGCCCTTGTCCCTTGAGACAGCATGCTCCCAAAGCTTCAAAAAAAAGCCAAGAGGCTGTGGGGGAAGGCCGTGTTTTTTCCTAATCAGACATTGAAGACCGTAAAAGACCCTCATGGCCTGGCCGCTTTTTTCCACCCTGGCCTCAACACCCTCTCTTTGGGCCTTCTTAACATTTCTCCTTGTGCTATCCCGAAAAGAGCCCAAGAGCCTCTCTTCCCCTTGAGCCAGATCAACCCAATGTCCCAGGTACTTCAATGCTGGCACAGCCCCCCCCAAGAGCCCCTGCCCGCCCCGCCATTCCACGCTTTTCCAACCCAGCCTGCGGCCAAGGCAGATCAAGCTTTCCATGAGGGCTTCCTTGTGCCTGGATTCATTCAAAAGGGGCATGCACTCATCTGTAAAGGGAAGACCCACCCCCTTGTTGCCTGTAAATGCGTTTCTCACATGCATCAAGGGCATGAGAAGCCCAAAATGGCCATCTTGCATTGTGGCCAGGTACCTGGGTCTGAAGCCGTAAGTTTCCCTCAGAACCGAAGCCCAGGCAGATGAATGGAAAAAGGAAGCCTCAGGAGTGGCACTCAGTAGCTCCTCGTATCCCGGGCATGAAAGAGGGTCAACGACATCAATGGGAAGAGAATTGAACATCCACCAGTTCAGGCTCTGGAACTTGAGGGGAAGGCTTGGCCCTTTTAGGGGTCCTGACTGCTCAGAGGTCTTGGCCTTCCCAGTTACTAATCAGCGTGTTCCTCAGGTTATCTACAGTCTCGATGACAGCACAGGCCGCCCCCAGAGAATCCTCGGCCTCGGCCTAACCAGTGCTGTCGAAATCTTCCGTAGTCCACATCAATACGCCTGGAAGGGAGAACAAAGTTGGCTTTCATTGCGGAAAGCACGCCAATCCTTTATCACAGGGGAGTTTGAGCTGGTTGCCCAACTTTTTCTTAAGCCTGGCAGCAATCAATTCCAAGGCCTTTTTCTCGTGAATAAACATGGGACTGGTTTTTGAACCGCTATATCTGGGACTCGAAGATTCAGTCCGAAACTTTATAGCGTAAAGCAGCCTCAGGGGCCCACAAACTCCCTGATACTCTGCGCTATGTAGCGGATCTGCTCCTCTTCCAGCTCCGGGAACATGGGAAGGGAGAGGATCTCCCTGGAGGCCTTGCTGGCCTGCGGAAAGTCTCCATTGGAGTAGTTCAAGTGCCTGTACGCCTTCAGGTTGGGAAGAGCCGTGGGGTAATGGATGCCCGTGCTCACACCCTTTTGCTGGAGATGGGCCTGGAGCTCTTCCCTCTGTGCCTTGCCCACCCTGACCACATAGAGGTGATAGACAGCCTTCACATGCTCTGCCTCCTTGGGTAGCACCAGGCCAGAGTCCTTAAGGTAGCTATTATAAAGGGAGGCGTTTTGCCTTCGGAGCTCTGTCCAGTGCTCCAGTCGGCGCAGCTTCACGTCCAGGATGGCTGCCTGGAGCCCATCCAAGCGGCTGTTGACACCTTCCAGCTCGTGGTCATACTTGTCCAGGCGGCCATGGTTGCCGAACATCCTTATTTTCTGGGCCAGGTTGCCGTCATTTGTGACCACGGCCCCCCCGTCTCCATATGCACCCAGGTTCTTGCCTGGATAGAAGCTGAAACAGCCCGCATCCCCCATGGAGCCCACCTTCCTGCCCTTGTACAGGGCACCGTGGGCCTGGGCCGCATCCTCCACCACCAAAAGCCCGTACCTGCGGGCGATCCCCAGTATGGCATCCATGTCAGCCGGGTGGCCGTACAGGTGGACCGGGATGACGGCCTTGGGCACTGTACAGGAGGTGCAGGCTCTGGAAAAGCTGTTGCCGGGCCTGTTGCTCCTGTTGGAGCGCTGCTTCAAGAGGTCTTCCAGGCAGTTGGGATCCATGGTGTAGGTCACAGGATCGATGTCCACGAAAACCGGAAGCCCCCCTGCCATGCTCACGGCCTCGGATGTGGCAATGAAGCTGTTGGCAGGCACGAAGACCTCATCGCCTGGCCCCACACCCAGCATCTTCAGGGCCAAGAACAAAGCATCTGTGCCGTTGGCCACCCCCACGCAGTGTTTCACTCCGCAAAAGGCTGCAAAGTTTTGCTCGAAGGCCGCCACGTACTTGCCCCCAATGAAGGCGCTTTCGGAGATGACCTGAGCCAGGCTCTGGTCTATCTCGGGCTTGATGGAAAGGTACTGGCGCTTTAGGTCAACGAGTGGGATATGCATCTTGCTCTCCGAAAAAGAGTTGGTGGAGCAAACCCTTGGGTCCACCAAAAAGCGTGGCCCGTGGCCAGGTTCCCTACAGCTTCCGCAAGAGCCGGGCTGGGTTGCCGCAGTAGATCCCCCTGACATTGATATCCTTGGAGACCACAGAGCCGGCCCCTATGACCGTGCCGTCACAGATCCTAACGGGCAAAATTGTGGCATTGGTTCCTATGGAGACCCTGTTGCCGATGACCGTCTCATGCCATAGGGAGGGATCTTTGCCCGCAGGCCCACCCGAGCGGAAAAGATCATTCACAAACATGGCACCGTGGGAGATGAAACAGTCATCCCCTATGGTGACCAGTTCGCAGATGAAGGCATGGGATTGGATTCTACAGCGCTTGCCTATGCGCACCCCTCTTTGGATCTCCACAAAGGGGCCCACGAAGCTCTCGTCTCCTATCTGGCATTCATAGAGGTTCACGGGCTCCACCACGGTCACCCCGGAGCCGAAAACCACATCCCGAATCTGACTCTTGAGTAATCTGGGCTGGTTCATGGGATGGGGCTTTCCCCTGGCCTCAACCCAGCTTTGCAGCGGCCATTTCCACCCCGTTTATGGGATGGGCGGCCTTGTGGTTGGCCAGCCCCCTGTAAAGCACGGGCATGAAACGGCCCTGGGCCTTAATGGATCTCTGGGCTGCCTCCAGCACCGAGACCACCTTGAGGCCGCTGAAGCCGTCGCTTCTGGGAATCTTGTTGTACTTGATGCAGTCCACAAAGTGCTGAAGCTCCACCTTGAGGGGCTCATAGTCCTCGATGCGAGGGCTGAAGATGTCCCCGTAACGATACGCAAAGTGGAACTCCCCGAAGGTTTCATAGTAGGGAGGGGCGTCCACTCCCTTGTCATAGATCTTTATCTTCTCCTGGGTTGAGATGTCGTCGTACACAAGCATTTTCTTGCTGCCCACGAAGGTGGTCCTTCTTATCTTGTTGGGATCTAGCCAGCTCACGTGCACGAAGGCGATCACGCCGTTGTCATAGTTCAAGGTGACCGTGGCCACATCCTCAATGCCTTTTTTGTAATGGGATGTGCCCTGGGCATTTACCCCCAAGGGGCTCTTGTCCAGCACATAGTTGATGATGGATATGTCGTGGGGGGCCAGGTCCCAAACCACGTTTATATCCTGCTGGAAAAGCCCCAGGTTCACCCTGGTGCTGCTCACATACAAGATTTCTCCCAGCTCCCCGGAGGCTATGATTTCCTTGATCTTGTTCACAGCCGCTGTGTACTCAAAGGTGTGGCCCACCATGATGAGCCTGTTCATGTCCGAGGCCAGCTCTATGAGCTCCAGGCACTTCCTGGAGGAATTGGCCATGGGCTTCTCCACCATTAGGTGCTTGCCCCTCTTGAGGATCATCTCGCCCAAGACGTGGTGAGTATGCACAGGAGTGGCCACTGCCACTGCCTCTATCTTGGGATCCTCCAGGAGATCCTCCACCCTGGTGGTTAGCTCCACCGTGGGAAAAAGCCTGCCCACGCGCGCAAGCTTGGTCTCATCCGTGTCGCAGCAGGAAACTCCTTTTACATCAGGTAGCTGAAGAAAATTCCTTATGAGGTTGGGACCCCAATATCCACATCCTATGACCCCGACTTTCATGGCGACCTCCTATGCCAATGGCTGGATGCCAGCTGCATACCCAAGGGTTTTTGCTTGATCCCCCAATCAAGGGCTCTTAGAGCCAGATGCGCTCATCTGTGAGCCTTGAGTTTCCTCTTTTATCAACACGCGCCCCTGGTGGTGAAAACAGCCTTGAATGTCTTTAGAAGGATCCAAAGATCCAGCCACAAGCACTGTTTTTCCACATAGCGCAAATCCAGCCTCACCTGTTCCTCAAAGGTGGTGGTGGCCCTGCCGCAGACCTGCCACAGCCCCGTTATGCCCGGCCTGGCCTCCAGAAGCCTCCTTAGCTGCCAGCTCTTGTAATGCTCCACCTCGTAAGGAATGGGCGGTCTTGGGCCCACCAGACTCATCTCCCCCTTGAGAACATTGAAGAGCTGGGGAAGTTCATCCAGGCTCGTGATGCGAAGGATCCTGCCCAGAGGAGTGACCCTGGGATCCCTGGCCAGTTTGAAGAAGGTCTTGCCCTTGAGATCATGGGTTTCGGCCCTGTTCTCTATGAGCCTCGTGACGTATTCCCTGTGGAGGCTCTGGTCGCAGTTGTGATACATGGTGCGAAATTTTAAGAAGGTGAAACTTTTGCCGTTTTGTCCCATCCTTGTCTGACGGAAAAGCACAGGACCTGGAGAGGTGAGCTTTATGCCAGCAGCTATGACCAACATCACAGGGCCCAGAAACACCAATGCTAAGGAGCCTCCCAACAGATCCAGGCATCTTCTTGCCAAACTGTCCATCCGGCCCCAAAAAGAAGACTTGACCCTGCCTGCACAGGGGCTGGTGCACTCCAGAAAACCCCAATCCGCGCTGCAATCTTGAGCCCCAGAGTTTCCAAGGCCGCCCTGGCATTGGCATCCATCCGCAGCGGTCACCTGGCCTGAGTCATTGCCCAGGAGGTTTTCCGTTAGGGTCTTGGGATATTCCAGAATACGGAAGGCCTGGCCCTGCTCAGCCAAGGCCCCAAGAGCGCATCGCTCCATGCCCGCCAGAAACCCCCTCAGCCTCTCAAGAACCTTCTGGGCCTCTTGTTCCGTGGTATCTGGAAGCAACAAGCCCAGCTCCGCCTCCCCGTACCAGCCCAGCACATCCGAGAGCCTTGTAGTGCGTGAGAAATTCCTCAGGGCCTGCACGAGAAAGCCCAACTCCACCCCTGAGCCCATGGCCTGCTCCAGTGAAATCAGAAGAAGAGAAAAGCAATGTCCATTGCGGTCACAGCGGCTCCTCTCCTCTCTCAGACGCTGAAGAAAGTTCTCCCTTCCGCAGACCGCCTTGGGGCTCTGGGTGTGCTGATGGCTATATGTTTTCCAGGGCAGCCGTCCCACAGCCGCCAGCCTTATGGATGAAGGAGTAGGTCTCCCAGGTCCTTCTGCGGGAGCCCGCACGCTTTCCCGGCCAAACGCATCCCCTTTTTCCGGCTCTACAAGAGGGGAGTGCACCCCGTGGGCTTTCTGGGTCATCTGGAAGCCTTCCATTTTCTCTTTCCTTTTGCCTACAAGACATTGCTCTCAGAGGCCTGAGCAAAGCCGCCCGTCTAAGCCCGGATCATCCATCAAGATGGGCAAGCTTGGGGCCGGGATGCATCCCCAAGCCGACTTCATGAGCTCTCACCCCTGGATCCACTGGCCCCAAGCAACACTCTTGTATGCTTTTTCTACACATGAATGATCCCTCTTCTTATGGCCTCCTTGGTCCATTGGGCCACGCTTCTCATATTGAGTTTCTCCATGATGTGGTACTTATGGGTCTCTACGGTCTTGGGGCTGATACAGAGGAAGTCGGCGGTTTTCTTGACAGAGTTGCCCTCTGCCAGAAGCTGGAAGACCTGCCTTTCCCTGGGGCTTAGCAGATCAAAGGGATCTGTCTGCTCCTTTCGCTCCAGTACCTCCTCCAGATGGCGGGCTATGAATTCAGGGGCGTTTTCGCTGAAGAAGGTGCCGTCTTTTTTGACCACCTGCACGGCCATATAAAGATCCGAGATGGGGCTACTTTTGAGCACGTACGCGGATATCCCGGCCTTGAGAAGATGGACCAGAAACTCCCTGTAAGAGTGCATGGTGTAGATTATGATCTTGGTCCTGGGGGACATCTTCTTGATCTGATAGGTGCATTCCACCCCGTTGAAATGGGGCATGGCCAGATCCAGTATCACTATGTCGGGATGGGTTTTCTCAAAGACCTTCAAGGCCTGGCGGGGCTCAGATACCATGCCCACGATCTCCACGTCTTCCTGCTTGCCCAGGCCTGTGGCTATTCCATGGAGAACAACCTCGTGGTCATCTATGAGCAGAACTCTTGTCTTCATTCACGCAAGCTTGCCCCCTCATTGCCGCAAACAGGCCATCTGGGAGGCCAAATCGCAAATGCTGCCGGAATCCCTGACCTCATGCTTCCCAAAGCTCTCACTTTTCAAGTCCTGCCAGAAAAACCATGAGAATCATCCCCCATCCAGGCCAGGGGTAGCTCTGCCGAAACGCACGTGCCAGAGCCCACCACAGACTCCACCCAGAGGCTCCCCCCCAAACTCTCGGCCCTCTCCCTCATGGTCAGAAGCCCCACTCCTGCTGAGGTAAGCTCCCCTGAGCTTAAAAAGCCTGCTCCATCATCTTCTATGGTGATGGATATGCTTTGGGGCCCCCGAATGACGTTTACCACAAGCTGGCCTGCCTGGGCGTGCTTCAAGACATTGGTGACCGCTTCCTGAACTATCCGGTACACCCCCAGTTCCAGCTCGGGAGAAAGCCTGCTTTCCAAGCCCCTGAAAAAGTACCTCACATTCATGCGGCCTTTGCCCTGGCATTCCTCCAGGAGTCTTGTGATGGCAGCCTCCAGCCCCAACTTGTCCAGTACAGGAGGCCTCAGCCCCTGGGCTATCTCACGAAGCTTCTCGATGGCCTCGGAGAGCCCCTGGGAGAAGCCCATGAGCTTCTGAGCCTGCTCCGGGGAGCCCTGGAACTCCTCCAGGAGCAGCTCGGCCTGGATCTTGAGGGTGGTCAGGGCCTGGCCTATCTCATCGTGAAGCTCGGCGCTCAAACGCTGCCTCTCCTTCTCCACTGCCAGGAGGATCTGCCTGGAGAAGGCCCTTTTTCGAAGCAGCTCCTCCCTGCTTCGACGCCTTAGCTCCCGCTCAGCCAGGGAGGAGTTGACCTTGTTCTCCAAAGCAGTGAGGGAGAAGGGCTTGGTCAGGTAGTCTGCTGCACCAAGGCGCATGGCCTCTGTGGCTGTGCTCACATCATCCCTTGCCACCCCTGTCATCATCACCACAGAGCAGAGCATGGAGCGCTCCCCCAGCTCCTTCAAAAGCTGGGTTCCAACCCCGTCAGGAAGCTGGTAGTCTAAAAGAATAAGCTCGGGAAGACTCTGGGAGATCTGCTCCCTGGCTTCCCAAAGGCTCCTGCACTGTACCACCCGGAAACCCTTGCCCTCCAGAAAAGAGGAGAGAAGTCTCAAGATCCCCTCGTCGTCATCCACGATGAGGACCCTTGGATGTGATGTATCAGACTGGAATCTCTTCTCTAGAGAATCCTCGGTCACAGAGATCCCCTCGGGTCTTCCCAAGCCCCTGGACCCGCCCCAGCCGGCCTCTTGTGCTGGTGCCCACACACGGCTCTACCACCAAGGAAAAAACATCTTTCAGATCCTGCAATCAAGAGCCTACTGCATCCCCCAGATCTCCCCAGGGGGCAAATCCAAACCCTCAGGCTCCAATTCTCCATCAGGATTTCCCAAGTTTGATGTTCTTGGCATCTTGCTGCAGCCACAGGATGCTGCCCTTTTTTGTCAGCCTGTTGACCTCAATTGTCACCCCAGGGGGGAGCTCTAGAAGAGCCCTATTCTTTTTCGTACACGTGCCCCAAAGCCGAGAAGCGAGGCCCGGATCCGGCTGATTGCTCTTCCAGATAATGCTCCAAAGCCTTTAGTCTCAAGCACTTAGAGAATCTGGCCCAGCAATTCTCCTTGCAGCAATGGCTAGAGGGTCTTCCGTCTTCTTCCAGCACCTGGTGGAATCTGCAGGGCAGACAGCTCTTTATGAGAAAGGAATTCATACCTTTTCCTCCAAAGCTAGTTTTTCTAAGCCAGCAGCCTCAAGATCCCCAAAAGCGCCCAATTCAGGGTAGGCTCCGCCCGTTAAAGAACCCATCGGATCTTTTTAAATATCTGAATCTATTCATTTTTTCGTGGTTCCAGATCTTTGAGATCTTGGAACCCATTCTGCCTTCAATTGGCCTTCATCAAGAATCTCAACCCGGGCACTCCCTTCTGGTTGGCCCCAAGCCTTTGTACTGTTTGCCAGGATCGTGCCAAGAATCAGCCCCCTTTTACGGCCCTTCAAGAAACTCTTGGGCTCGAATCTTGGGCCAAGGCCTGGCCCAAGGACAAACAATAAGGATTCATCCTGACAAAAGCGAAGAGCAAACCAGTCTTCCATGACCGGAGACTCCAAGCTTGAGCCAAGAGGCCTTATATGGCAATACTACATTTTCCTGATTTTAACCTAAGGAAATTCCTTATGCAGGCATTAAGGAGAGGAGGAGGGAAAAAAATTGACGGTGCTTCCTCCCTCAGCCCTTTTTTTTGGAGGTGCTCATCAAGCCCTCTCGGGCCAGGCTCTCGGCTTCACGATTCTTGGGCGGCTCCACTATGACCCATTCGAATTGGACAAATTGTGAGCGAACCTCCTCCAAACGCTTTCTTATGGAGTCTTCTATGCCTGGCAAGTTCTGGGGACCCCTGCTGCCTTTGGGTCCCCCGATGGGGCTGGTAAAGACAACCACCTTCTCTATGCCGCACTGCTTGACCTTGTAGAGGGCCTCTGTGACCCCCTGGTACATGGCGTTTCGGCGATCCAGCTTGCCTACCTTCTCTTGCAAGCGAGCCAGGACCTCCCCCCTGGAGTTCTTGACCACGGCCCCAAAACAAGCCGGACCCTGGGGTCCCTTGGAGAATCCCGCGGCCCAAACAAAGGCCCTTCCCCCATCTCTCTCCGGCACTGGAGCCGGGGCTTTGCTGCCCGCATCCCCCTCACTGCTGGATGAAGCAGAAAAAACCTGCATGGGTTTACCCCTTCTGAGATCCAGGATCTCTTCCTCTTGGCCAGCTGACTCCATGGGCCCTCCCCAGCTCCTGGACCTGTCCTGCCAGGAAACCAGATCCATGGCCTGCTGGCAAAGCCACTTCACCTCCCCCATCTCGGCCCTGATATCTTTTACCCAACGGCGCTGTTCCATGAGCAGGACCAGAATCCAAACCAGCAAAGCCATACCCAAGAGAAGAGCCAACCAGGGCCACCACCCACCTTCCTGAATCCATTGGGCCATGGGAATCCTCCCCTTGCCTACCCCCTCGCATCCATCACTTGATAAACCATCCCATCTGCAGAGTCAATCAGAGTCACTGGAATTGCTTGGACTGCTCGGGTACAAGAAGAGAGGGAAACCCAGACCCCTCACGATCTGCGCCATACAGCAATCAACAACTGGAGGCAGACAGGCCACGATTGCTTTCGGATCATGGCGGTGTCGGGTCATAAGAGCATGTCGGTTTTCAAGCGATACAACTATAGACACCAAAAAATTTAGCCGCCCGGGAGGGACGGCTAAGCTGTTCATATTATGGCGCGCCTGGGGGGATTCGAACCCTCGGCCTACGGATTAGAAGTCCGTTGCTCTATCCTGCTGAGCTACAGGCGCGGTCTTTCAAGCTCACGGCAAGATAGTCTATCTCCTCAGAGAGACTCTGCGCAAGGGTGGTGAACTCTTACCTGCAGGGACCCAGCCTCTTGCCCGAGAGTTTCTGTTCCATCTGCATTCCAGCTTGGCTAAATTTACTCACACCGTTAAAGGTGTCTCCCTTGTAGGTTATGGTTCCGTCCATGACGGCCTTGCCCTGATCGGTCTGGCATTCCACCTTCCAGGTCACGGTGTCGCCTTTTACCTTCTGACTCACGGTCTTGCACTTGGAGCCAGGTTCAGATGCCTGGGGGACCAGATTATCCTTGGTCAGACAGTAGGTGTGCTTCTGGGGTCCCATCTTCATGGCCATACCCGGAATCTGGGTCTCTACCGTGTACTCCCAGAGCCCCTCTTTCACATCAGGCCCGGCCAGAGCCTCTGCTGCCATGAAAACCAGAGACAAAAAGAACACACATGCAAGCGCCTTTCTAGCCATGACTCACCCCCTCCTTGTGGACATGCATGGAACCCATTGTCTCCATCACTGGACCCATGGAGGTACTGGCTGCAGCAGGGAACAGGGCACACGGTCTGGTGGTTCCCGAAGCTGCATCTTGATTTCAGTCCTCAAGTACGAAGATTACCTCCATTCTGACCCTGTATTCCTTGATCTGATCGGCTTCCACAGCCACCCTCTGTTCCAGGACCCTCAGGCCTGTGATGCCCCTTAGGGTCTTTGTGGCCCTCTTGAAGCCCACTTTTATGGCATCATCGAAGCTCTTGGGCGAGGAGGCAATTATTTCCGTAACGCGCGCAACGCGGTCTTGGCCTGCCATGGCTTCACCTCCTTGGGGATTTAAAAAAATCTTTTTTTGCCGTGTGCCCTTAAGTTCAAAATAGCAAAAAAACATGGCCTGCTCCATGGCCTGGGAAATCCATCAGTCTCTTATGGCCGTGAGAGGCTCGTGAATCAGATCTCCCTCCCGGAATCTGGTGGGACGAAGGGGATATATGTCTATGCTGGTGGCCCGCCCCTCGGCTATGATCTCGGCCGCCACCATGCCTGCGGCCGGGCTGTGCTGGAAGCCATGGCCGCTGAATCCATTGACGCACAGGAAACCTCTTAGCTCAGGAAACTCCCCTATGATGGCGTGATGGTCCGGGGATACCTCGTAAAGCCCTGCCCAGCCTCTGGCTATGCGAGCCTTCTCCAGGACCGGACAGCGATGCAATGATCTCTCCGCGGTCCACTCCTTGGAGTCAAAATCCACGTTTTCGTTGAAGGAACTCTGCTCGTCCTGGGGCCCTGAAAGCAAAAGACCCCTTCCCTCCCGCCTCATGTACCAACCCAGCCCCAAGTCTATTATGAGGGGAAACTGCCCGGGCAGATCATCGAAGGGATCAGTGAAAAACAGCTGCCTCCTGTAGGGCTTGACCGGCAGGTCCAAACCGGCCATGGAGGCCACCATGGCCGCCTGGGGACCTGCGGCATTCACCACCCAGGAGGTGGCCACAAAACACCCCTGGGAAGTCTGCACCCCCGATACCCTACCCCTGGAAACCCTTATGGATGTCACCTCCACGCCTTCCACCAGTTTCACGCCCAATCTCCTGGCCCCCCTGGCAAAGCCCTGGAGCACCTCGTAGGGGCCTGCATAGCCATCATCCGCGGAATAGGAGCCCCCCAGCAGGTCGGCCACTTCCAAAAAAGGCCACCTGCCTGCTATCTCACCTGGCTCCAGGAGTTCCAAAGCCACTTTGTGGCTCTCCAGAAGCCTCGCATTCCCCTTTAGTTGGGCCCAGTGGGCGGCCTGGGAGGCCAGAAAGAGATACCCCACCCTGTGAAACTCGGGGTCCACTCCGAAGCTTTCCTGGAAGGAGTCGAAAACAGATCTGCTCAAGAGGGAAAATCTCACATTGATGTCTGTGGAGAACTGGCTTCGGATTCCACCTGCACACTTTCCCGTGGAACCCTGGCCCATCATCCCCCTCTCCAGCAAGAGGACCTCCCCGACTCCTTTCATGCCCAGATAGTAGGCCACACTGACGCCTATGATTCCTCCTCCGATCACAACAACATCTGCTTTTTCCGGCAGATCCCGGCTCACTTTCTTTGGTCCTCCAAGATTTCTTCACCACTGAGAAATGCCTTGGCCCTCCTGCCTTTAGCCCAAGACCAAAGCCCCAGTATCAAAGCCCCCGCCACTCCTGCCACCTCCAGCCCCCTGGCAGGAAAAACCAGAAGAAATGCCGTCCCGATGAAAAGAATCCTCTCCACCCATCCCAAAGGAGAGGCCAGGTGCCCTATGGTAGCCGCGGCCAGGCACACTACCCCGAGGCCCGCCAACACAAAGCTCAGCAAAGTGGCCCCAAGATCTCCGGTCACCAGCAGGGCCGGCTGGTAAACGAACACAAAGGGCACCAGAAAGCCGGCAAAGCCCAGCCTGAAGGCCTCTATGCCCGTGGCCATCATCTCGGAGCCGGCCAAGTTGGCGGCTGCAAAGGCCGTGACCGCATCAGGAGGCGTCAGATCCGAAAGCACCGCATAGTAGAAAACGAACAAATGGGCAGTAAGAACCGCCACCCCAAGATTCCCCAGGGCCTGGGCGCCCACGGTGACCGATATGATGTAGGCAGCGGTGGTGGGGATTCCTGTGCCCAAAACGCTCACCACCAAAAAGATCAGCACCATGCAAAGCAAGAGGCTTCCCTGGGAAGCACTCATGATGAGGCTGCCGAAAGAAAGGGCAACCCCTGTGCGAGTAAGTATGCCCACCACCATGCCCGAGCCTGCCAGGGCCGCTGCTATGAGTCCGGTGTTCACCGATGCACGCACAAGGGCATCCACCAGCTTCCTGGGAGTCATCCAGGTCTTCCTGTCCAAAAAGCTCAGAAGAAAGGTGAACCACACCGTGTGAAAGGCCGCCTTGGATGGGGAGTATCCGTACGCCATGAGAAGCAGGATGAGAATGAAGGGGGTGAAAAAATAGCAATGGCGCCACATGGCCCGGGCCGGTGGTCTCTCCTCTTTGGGCAAGGGAGCCAGCCCGCCTTTTAGGGCCAGGAGGTGCACCATGGAGAAGACCCCCAGATAGTACAGAACCGCTGGCAGCACAGCCATCTGGATTATCTTGAAATAAGGTACTCCCGTCATCTCGGACATGATGAAGACCCCGGCCCCCATGATGGGAGGCATGATCTGGCCTCCTGTGCCCGAAATGGCCTCTATGGCTGCCGCCTGCTTGGGAGTGTACCCATGGCGCTTCATGAGCGGGATGGTGAAGCTGCCCGTGGCATAAACATTGGCCACGGTGCTTCCGCTTACGCTCCCGTAAAGGGCGCTGGCTATGACCGCTATCTTGGCAGCACCCCCTCTGGCCCAGCCCGCTATCCACACGGCAAAATCCACCAGAAAATCCCCTACGCCGGCAGCGGTCATGACCGTGGCGAACAAAATGTAGATGAAGAGAATTTCGGCCGAGATCCCGGTGAGAAAACCAAAGATGCCGTCATCCCCCGACAGGTACAGGATCTCCACTGCCCTATCCAGGGTGAAGCCCTTGAAATGGAACAACCCGGGCCAGAACTGACATGTCATGAGGTAAACCAGGGCAAGGGAAATGGTCAGAGCCATCCACTTGGAAAGGGCCCTCCTGCAGGCCTCGATCACGGCCAGCACCATCAGGCCCCCCAGGATCACCTCCAGGGGCAAAACCTCGTGGAAGCCCAGAAATCTCCTGTTGAGCCTGTCTGCTTCCACAATGGTAAAGCCTGATGCCGCCATGCATAGCAAGGACGCCCCCACATCCCATATGGATGGACGATCTTTGGGAGACTTGGATGTGGCAGGGAAAAACAGGTACACCAGAGGCAGGAGCATGAAAAGGTGAAGCCCCCTCATCTGCCTGGGCCCCGGGGTGCCGAGGCCCGATGTGTAGAAGTGGAAAAGGGCTGCCCCTATCCCCAGTATGAGCACAGGCAGCCTCCACCAACCCTTGAGATCACGCATCATGAGCAAGAAGCCCTGGCAGGCAAAGAGCTCGGGCCAAGACAAGAGCCCGGCTCTTGCCAGGAAATCTCCGGCCCGCCCTTCCAGGGGCAGGCCGGTTCAAGATGCCTCTGTCTTACTTCAAGACGCCTTTTTCCTTGAAGTACTTCTCAGCAGCCGGATGCAAAGGTACACCTGTGCCAGTGGGGCCGTCGGAAAGCTTGTAGGGCTCCAGACTGCCGTGGATCTTTCTGACCTTGTCCAGGTTCTCGTGTATGGCCCTGGTAATGCGGTACGCCACATCATCAGGGAGATCCTTGTGGGTTGTGATGACACTTCCGGCGCTGGCAGTGACTATGTCCTTGTCAGCATTGGCTGCCTTGGGATATGTGTTTGCAGGAATCTTGCCTTCCACTATGCCGTACTTGGCCAGACTCTCAAGCAGAGGCTTGGGAAAGGCCAAAAGCCTCATCTTGCGGCCCACAGAGGCCTCGGTCACCGAGGCTCCGGGCAGGGCCAAAAAGGTAAAGACCGCATCCACGTTCTGGTCCTTGAACTGGCTGGCCTGCTGGGCGTAATTGCCGTGGAAGAAGGTGAAACCAGCTTTTTCCAGCTCCTTGTAGGAGGTCTTGTAATGCTCCAGCACCTTTTGGAAGACCCACTCCTCTGATGTTCCGGCAGGGGAGAGGGCCAAGCGGATGGGCTTCTTTTGCCCGAAGACCTCGTCCATGTTCTGGATGGGTGAGTCGGCAGCCACGAAAAAGTGGAAGTAGTTCATGCTCATCCCACCTGCTATGGCCCGCAGGTTGGTGAGTTTCTCCTTGAAGGGTTCCTCTCCGTTGAAGGCTGCTGCATTCATGAAAGGAAGCCCCCAACCCAGCTCACACTCCTTCTTGTTGACCAAAGCCGGATTCACGGTGCCGCCCCCTGGTATCACCTTGATGACTATGTTGGGCTCGGCCCCGTGGATCACCTCGGCAAAGCCTCCTGCCATCCCGTACCAACCCCCGCCGACTCCTCCGGCGGTCCAGGTCAGGGTGATCTGTTTATCCTGGGCCGCCCCCTGCCCTGCCAGAAACAAGATCCCCAATCCCAAAGCCAGCAACAAACTCATCTTCCTCATGTCCCCACCTCCTTCTCTTTTCTGGAAGCCCAAGAGCTCCTGTGCTGGAAGCCCCATGGCCTCGAGGCAAAGCTCTCGGCTTCCTGAGTTCGGCCAGCATCTCTATCTAACACATCTATGATGCGAGCTCTCTGGACAAAAGCTAGGCCTGGAGCCTGGGCCCCAAAGGGCCTTTGGGAAAGCCCAGGCCCAGGCAGGAAACAAAAAAAGATCAGGATCAATCACCTTCCCAAAACCAATGCATGACAGAAATCTAATAAATTGGCACAGGAATCCAAATCTGCTTGATCCAAATATTGCAGGCTAGGAGACTACCAGATGCTGGCTAAAGGGGTCAAGGCTGCAACAAGAATTACTCGGCTTGCCCCAGTCACCAGTATTTTTCAAGAAGGGCTCCTGGCCCCTCACGGCTGGGGATAGGGGATCTGCCCTGGGCTCTTCTTGGGCCAGGGGCTCTGTATTGAAGCAAGGCTATCCATCGTATATCATCCCCGGTGAGGTGCTAAAGAGGCCCAGGAGGGAAAAAAGGATTTCCTCCAGAGCCTGACCCATGGCCCTTGGAAAGAAAGGCTGCTAGAGCCTGTGGCACAAGAGGAGCCCATGGCTTTTTCTAATCTCAGGGAATTCGTGGCCTGTCTTGAGAGCCGAGGAGAGCTTCTCAGGATAAAAGAGCAGGTCAGCCCTGTTTTTCAGATCACGGAGATAGCGGATCGGGTCATGAAAAGACAGGGCCCGGCCCTGATCTTTGAGAAGGTCAAGGGGGCCAACATGCCCCTGGCCATAAACCTCTTTGGCTCTCCAGGCCGCATGGCCCTGGCTTTGGGTTGCCAGAGCCTGGATGAGATAGCCGAGAGGATCCGAAGCCTCCTGAACCTCAAGATGGCACGGGGATTCTGGGGCAAGCTCATGGCCGTGCTGCCCCGCCTCAAGGAGCTCTCGGCTTTCTCTCCCAAGCTTCTTAGTTCCGGAGCCTGCCAGGAGGTGGTATTGGAGGGCACCCAGGCTGATCTCTCCATTCTTCCTGTGTTGACCTGCTGGCCCCAGGATGCAGGCCCCTTCATAACCCTTCCCATGGTCATCACCAGGGATCCTGAAACCGGTCTACAAAACATGGGCATGTACAGGATGCAGGTCTTTGATTCCAGGACCACGGGCATGCACTGGCACCTGCACAAGAGCGGGGCCATGCACTTTGCCAAGAGAGCAGCCCGTGGGGAGCGCATCGAGGTGGCCGTGGCCCTGGGAGGTCCTCCCGCAGCCATGTACGCAGCCACGGCCCCCCTTCCTGAGAATCTGGAGGAGTTCGCCTTTGCAGGTTTTCTTCAGGGCAGACCCCTGGAGTTGGTCAAGGCCAAGAGCGTGGATCTGGAGGTGCCGGCACAGGCAGAGATCGTGCTGGAGGGATATGTGGATCCATCGGAACCGCTTAGGACAGAAGGGCCTTTTGGCGACCACACGGGCTTCTATTCCCTTGCCGAGCCCTATCCCGTGTTCCACCTCCAGACCATGACCATGAGGCGGGAGCCCCTTTATCCCACCACCATAGTGGGCGTGCCGCCCAAGGAGGACTACTGGCTGGGCTATGCCACGGAAAGGATCTTCCTGCCCCTGATCCAGATGCTTCTTCCCGAGGTGGTGGATCTTCATATGCCCATGGAGGGAGTGTTCCACAATCTGGTTTTCGTATCCATTCGGAAGCAATATCCGGGGCACGCTTACAAGGTCATGCACGCCCTTTGGGGGCAGGGACAGATGATGTTGGCCAAGGTCATAGTGGTGGTGGACGAGGAGGTGGATGTCCAGAATCCTCAAGAGGCCTGGTGGGCGGCCCTCAACAACCTGGATCCTGGAAGGGATGTGATCATAACCAAGGGTCCCTTGGATGTGCTGGATCATTCCTCTTCCCTTGCGGCTTTCGGCTCCAAGATGGGCCTGGACGGAACTCGCAAAGGCCCGGCAGAAGGAGCCTCGAGAAAGTGGCCCGAGAAGATTCAGATGAGTGAGGAGGTAAAGGCCCAGGTGGATGCGATCTGGAGCAGACTGGGCCTGGATTTCTGAGGATGCCCCAGGCAGCAGGCCACATGGTGGGAAAGCTTTGGGAGTATGGGAGGATGATAAGGTTCTCCCACTCCATCTTTCTGCTGCCCTTTGCCCTCTCGGCCCTGGTCCTGGCCCCCACAGAGGAGCTGGAGCTGGGCAAACTCTTTTGGATATTGGCCGCCCTTGTGTCAGCCAGGAGCGCGGCCATGGGCTTCAACAGGATAGCAGACAGAAGCCTGGATCTGGCCAATCCCAGAACCTCAGCCAGGGCCCTGCCAGCAGGCAGGATCACTCTGGGGGAGGCTTGGGCCTTTGTGCTCATATCAGGGGCGATCTTTTTGTTCTCAGCCCTGATGCTGAATCCCTTGGCAGCAATTCTCTCGCCCTTTGCCCTTGGATTCATTTTGGCTTACTCCTTTACCAAGAGGTTCACCCTTCTGTCTCACCTCTGGCTGGGCCTGGGCACTGCCATGGCACCAGCCGGGGTTTGGGTGGCCCTCACAGGATCTCTTGGCTGGGAAATACTCATCCTGGTGGGCTCTGTAGCTCTTTGGGTGGCAGGCTTTGACGTGCTTTACGCATGCCAGGACGTGGAGTTTGACAGGAAATGGGGGCTCTTTTCCATTCCGGCCAGGATGGGGGTTGGAAGGGCCCTTTGGATAGCCAGGGGTTTGCACGGCCTTTGCTTCCTGGGCTTCTTTTGGGTGGGGCAGATCTTCTCCCTGGGTGCCATATACCTGGCAGGCATGTGTTTGGTGGGGATCCTCTTTGTCCTGGAGCACCTGCTGGTCTCGGAAAAGGACCTCTCACGGATAAATGACGCCTTTTTCAAGGTAAATGGCCTGGTGAGCGTGGTATTCTTTTTGGCAGTTCTGGCCGACACCTGGTTCAAGAAATGAGCTTGGGGCCCAGCCAGGCTTGGGAGCAAGGGGATTGGAGCATCAGGTTCGTCCAGGGGGTCTCAACCCAGGAGAAGACAGAGATCACCCAGGCACTTCAAGGGGCTCTTACACCTGCCAACAGAATCCTGGAGGCTCACTCCAGGGTGAAACGCTTCTACAAGGTCCCAAGCAAGGAAGCCTGTTTTTTCATCAAGCTCAGGCAGTTCCACTCCTGGCCCAGACGCCTGGGCAGGTCCTTCAGGCCCACCAAGGAAGAGAGGGAGCTGGCCAACTACCAGTTGCTGGGATCCATGGGCATTCCCTGTCCCAGGGTTTTGGCCTCGGCCAGGCTCAAGAAGGGGTCTTTGACCCGGGCCAGTGGGCTGGTGACTCTTTTCCTGGAAGAAACAAAGCCCCTCAAGGAAAGGCTTCTGGGGCCTGAGGGCCCTTTTCTGCTGGAGCCTTTGGCAGGCTTTCTGGGCCTGCTGAGAAATGCCGGCATAGTGCACAGGGACCTGCACTGGGGGAACATCCTGAGCGGAAGCTCGGGGCAAGGATTTCCCCTTTACCTTGTGGACCCACTTCATGTGAGGCTCATAGATGGCCCTCAAGACAGGGACTTTGCCATGAGCATGGCCTGGTTCCTGGGTTTCATGATCCGGGAGGGTGCAAAAAAAGAGCTGGTGGGCCTTGTGGCCCGAAAGATGGTTTCCCTTGGCCTTTGCAGCCCTTGGGGGGAGGAAGAACTGCTCTTGAGGGCCAGGCAGATGGGTGTGCCTTGAAAAGCGAGGAAAGCTACAGCCGCTTCAGGAGCATCTGGACAGACCCCCTTGAGGCCATAGCCTACAGGGAGGCCAGATTCAGCCGCTCCCGCAGATGGAGGTGGACCCACAGGAAAGAGATGCAAGCTGTGATCAGGTTTCTGGTTTCCACCCCAGAGACTGGCCCTGGCCTGGATGTGCCCTGCGGTGCAGGCAGGCTTCTACCCTGTTTTGAAAGAGTGGGGCGCAGGTGGCTGGGGGTGGATGTATCTTTGGCCATGGCCAGGCTGGCCAAGGCCACTGGCAAAGGGCCCTCTGTTGTGGCAGATGCAACGGCCTTACCCTTTCGCCAGGGGGTCTTTGCCTTTGCCGTGTGCATGAGGCTCTTACACCGTATCCGGCAGCGGACCATCAGGTTGAAGATCCTAGGGGAGCTGGGCCGCCTGTGCACAGGCCCCATGCTTCTGAGCTATTACACCAGGTGGAACCTGCGGGGCATACAGAGGTGGATCAGGGGCAAGTATCCTGGCCTGAGCCTCAAGGAGATCCGAGGGGAGCTCAAAGAGGCTGGGCTTGAGATAATTCAGGAGATGCCCCTCAGGCGCATCACCCAGCAGCAGTGGCTCATTGTGGTAAAAGCCGCCAGTTCAGCCCCAAGACCCCCCTTGACAACACTTACCCAGGCTCAGAGGCCTTGAGCCCCTGGGAGCTGCTCCAGAATCTTTGTGGCCAGATCCAGGTATGCCCCCCTCACCGGGGAGTCCGGCCTGTTTAGGGCCAGGGGCTTGCCTTCATCGCAAAGCTCCACCATTTCAGGATCAATGGGAATCCGACCCAGGAAGGGCACACCCAGTTCTCTGGCTGCTTTTTCCCCACCCCCTGTTCGGAAAAGATCTATGCGGCCCCCGCAGTGGGGACAGCTCATGCCGCTCATGTTCTCCACGATTCCCAGCACAGGGATCTTCAGCATCTGGCTGAAGACCACGGCCTTTCTGGAATCCAGGATCGCCACTTCTTGAGGGGTGGTCACCACCACAGAACCATCCATCCTGCCCACAAGCCTGGCCACGCTCAGGGGTTCGTCCCCTGTGCCGGGCGGTAGATCCACCAAGAGGAAGTCCAGCTCTCCCCACTCCACCTTCTGGGCGAACTGACGTATGAGATTGTGCTTGGCAGGGCCTCTCCAGACAATGGGCCTGTCCGAATCTGAGGAAAGAAGCGCCATGGAGACCACCTTGAGGTTCTCCATGGCCTCCACGGGCTTGAGCCCCAGGGGGCCTGCCTCCAGATGCCTGTCTCCTATGCCCAGCATCCTGGGTATGTTGGGACCATGGATGTCTGCATCCAGAATCCCCACCCTGGCCCCCCTTGAGGCCAAAACTGCACCCAGATTGGCCGAGAAGCTGCTCTTGCCCACACCTCCTTTGCCGCTCATGACCATGATCCCGTGGGCAATGGTGGAGCAAGGCAGCTTGGCCTCACAGGAGCCCTCCCCCAGAGACCTCTCCTTACAGCCTGCCTTGATGGCACAGGTGTCACACCTGGAATCCTTCTTCTCCAAATCTTTCATGGCCTGCCCCCTGTAATGTCCTGGCCCCCAACCAAGGGGCCTCATGTTACTTCCAGATGAAGGCCTGTGCTTCAGTTTCTCCCAGGTGCCATGGGCTGGCAAGCCCCAAGAAAAGCTGTTGAGACCCAGGTATAGTTGACTAAGCAGAATCTTCCATGGTATCCAGATCACATTTGCCATACTCATATTTTCGGAGCAAAGAGGTTCAAAAATGGAAGGAGTCAGACAGACCAACCTAAGCGGACTCAAGCTAAAGGCCCGGGGTAAGGTGAGAGACATATACGACCTGGGAGACTCGCTTCTCATCGTGGCCACAGATCGGATCTCGGCATTTGACGTGGTCATGGAGGAGCCCATTCCGGACAAGGGCAAGATCCTGACCCAGATTTCCACTTATTGGTTTGAGGCCACCAGGGACATAATCCCCAATCATCTCATCTCCACGGATGTGAAGGAGTTTCCTTCTGAGTGCTCTTCCCACAAAGCAGTGCTGGAAGGCAGGAGCATGTGGGTGCGCAAGGCCGAGTCCCTTCCCGTGGAGTGTATAGTGAGGGGATATCTGGCTGGCTCTGGCTGGAAGGATTATTTGCAAAGCGGAGTGGTTTGCGGCCATGTGCTGCCGCCAAATCTAGTAGAGTCCCAGCGTCTGCCCGAGCCTATTTTTACCCCTTCCACCAAGGCAGAGGCAGGAGCCCATGACCAGAACATAACCTACCAGGAGGTGGAGAAGCTCCTGGGGGTGGAGCTGGCCGGCCGCCTCAAGGAAATAAGCCTGGCCATATACCAAAGGGGTCAACAGATGGCAGAGGCCAGGGGCATCATAGTGGCTGACACCAAGCTGGAGTTCGGACTCCTGGGCAAAGAACTCATATTGATAGACGAGCTTCTGACCCCAGACTCCTCCCGCTTCTGGCCCATGGAGGGCTATAGACCTGGGGGACCTCAGCCCAGCTTTGACAAGCAGTATCTCAGGGATTATCTGGATTCCCTGGGCTGGGATCACACACCTCCACCCCCTGCCCTTCCAAACCAAGTAATTGAAAAAACAAGGGAAAAGTATCTGGAGGCTCTCGTCAAGCTCACGGGCCAGCGCCTTTGAGCTGTTAAACCCAGGAACCTTTCCACCAGAGGTGGGCCTAACTGGCATCCAAGGATCTACCTGCTGGCCTTGTCCAGGATGGAGCGGGTGTCAAACCTCTTTATGAACAGGCCTTTTTTCTCCAGGCCCATCTGGAAGATCTCCCCTTCGGGGGAAATCCTGACCCGGCGGTGCATCTCGTGGGAAGTCTGGGGCCTGCACAACTCCAGCCTCCCCAGGGGCTTGCCCTGAGGATCCAAGATCATGACCAGATCAAGAGGCCGGTCCTTTTCATCCAGGAGCCCCAAGACCAGGTAAATCCTGGATTGCCTGTCCTGGGCCACCTCCCGCACGCCCTCCACGAACATCTCCACATGCACCGTGCTCTGGCTCCAAATGGAGAACTTCTCCTTCTGGGAGCTTTGCACCACCACCGTGACATCACCTATTTTCTCGGCCCTAAGGAGCCTGTCCCCATGGAAAGAGAGGATCCCAGGCACCGAGATCCTCTCGGGATCTGCACTTCCGTCCAGATGAGCCAGCCTGACGGATCTTGCTCCCAGATTTGCCCATATTCCAGCCAGCTTTCCCTGGGACTGAACGTATATGCCTGCCACCTCCTCTGCTGAGGTGATGCCTGCTCCTTTAAGGGGCAGTACAGATAACAAGGATCCATCCTCTTTGAGGATGAAAAGGGCTTTCTTGGCCGAGTTATCCAGAAGTGCCAGTTGCCCTTCTGGAAGGAGGGCCATGTCCGAAAAGACTCCTTCTGGGGGTAAGGGAATCCCCCTGATCCTGGAGCCATGCACAAAGACCTGTATTCTCCTGTTCACATGATCCAGGATATAGATCTCTTGCTTTTTCCCCAGATCGAAGCTCATGGGCCCCTCGGGGTTTGCCTCAGCAGGACTGGAGATCCCGATTTCATCCCTGGAGCTACCCAGCTTCACCCTGAGCAGATCCACTCCATGCTTACAACCCCAGCTCAATGATGGACCTGCCCATGCTCTCTCAAAGCTCCACCAACCCCAGGCGCCCAGAATCCAAAAGACCATGAAGCCCCAACAGATCCATGCTGCCATCTGGGTTTTCCTCCCCCCGTGCAAAATGAGCTCTGGCACGGCTCAAGAAGAGCTCCCCCATCCCCTTCAGCAGTGCAGGCCTCCATGGGCCTTGCCTGCCCGGCCATACATGAGATCCGGGTGAAAGGTTCTCCGGCTCACCTTGAGGATGCTATCTCTGAGGCCACCTCTTGGGTGGCCTGGATTATCTTTTGCACATCCTCATGGGTGTGGGCCGTTGATATGGCGCCTCCTCCATGCATCACAAAGACCCCATGGTTCATCATCCTTATCCTGAACTCCTGGTCCAGGAGCTCCACATCCGTGAAGCTCTGGATATCTCCCGGGTTTCTGATGGTCATGGATGGGGCTTTGGGGAAATAAAGCCCGCAGAGAGATCCCATGCCGCTTGCCTTGGCGCAAATTCCCCTTTCCTCCAGAGCCGCCACCATGGAAGCCCTCACCCTCTGGCCTTTTTGATCTATGGCCGGGTAAATGCTGTCCTGGTTTTCCTTGAGATGTTCCACCACCCTGTAGCCCACTATCATGCTCAAGGGTGAGCATGAAAAAGTGCCGCCTCCCACCACCACGGCCTGCCCTTTGGGACGGGCTATGGTGGGATCGCACAGGGCCATCACATCTGACCTGCCCGCTATGACCCCGAGGTTGGTGCCGCCTCCCACCACCTTTCCCAGGGTGGCCAGATCAGGAACTATTCCGTAAAATCCCTGGGCGCCCTTAAGAGAAAGCCTAAAACCCGTTATGATCTCGTCAAAAATCAGTATGGCACCTCTTTTGCGGGTCTCCTCCCTGAGCATCTCCAGGTAAGGCTTCTGGGCAGCCAGGAAACCTCCGGCCCCCACCAAAGGCTCAACTATTATGCCTGCCAGATCATCCCCCACCTCATGAATGATCCTCAGGGTCCCTTCCAAATCATTGAAAGGCACCGCCCTTACGTAGCGCTCCATTCCAGGCACCAATCCAGCACTCTCCGGGTCTTGGTAAGGAGGCTTTACGGCCCAAAGCAGCTCGCTGTTGGCTCCATGCCAACCTCCCTCCATCTTCAGGATGGTATTCCTGCGGGTAAAACCCCTGGCCAGGCGCACAGCATACATGGTCACCTCTGTTCCCGAGACCCCGAAGACCACCTTCTCTGCGCAAGGAACGATCTGTTGAATGAGTTCTGCAAAGCGCACCTGGTGCTCATGAACTATTCCCCAGTGGATGCCTACCCTGGCTGCCTCCTCCAGAGCATCCTGGGCCACCTGGGACTTGTGTCCCAGGATCAGGGCAAAGTGCCCCATCCACAGATCCACGTATTCGTTGCCATCCACATCCCATATGCGGGATCCCCTGGCCTCCTCCACGAAAAAGGGATGTGGAGCTATGAAACGATACCTGTGGCTCACCCCCCCTGGCATGAGCCTCCTGGCCTTCTCGTAGAGCTCCCTGGAACGTCTGGTCCTCTCCAGGTACAACTCGATGTGGTCCTGCTTTGCCATACTTGAGTTCTCCTTTCACTTGTCTGGGCTTGAAGCTCTTTTCAAACTCCCAGGATATAGTCCTTGGCAATCAATCTCTTGTCCCGTCCTGAGAGCACGTGGAATCCCCTGAGCCTCTTGAGGGTTGCCGAGGAGAACTGCCCCAGGGGCAAATAGACTATCTTGAGCCCCATGCGGGCAGCCAGGGTGTGGAACCAAAAACGGGGGGGCCTGGCAGCCACATAAACCACATAAGGCTCCAGGGTATAATCCAGGGCAGCCATCAACAGGACCTCTGGTTTTGAGCCCAGCACCTGGTACACTGGATCCTTCCAGATGTCGCCCATGCGCCTCGGGGGATAGCTCATCACAAACCCACCGTACTCGCATCGGCTTATTCCAGGCCCCACCATCTTGAGCCCCAGGGGCGTGGCGTAGAAGGCCATGTCCGACTCCTGTTCATGCTCGCCATACCATGTCATGCAGTAGGGGTACTTGCGGCCATCCTCGTCTGGGTCGAAAATCACCACCACTGCCCCCACGCCTCCTCTGACCCTCCTGGTTTCCCTCACATAGATCCTTCCTTCATGCCAGTTGCGAAGTGTCTCTCTGAGATCTATGCCGTCCAGCAGGGAACTGGTAAAAGGCTCCACCCTGGATCTTTCCTCAGAAAGGAGCCTCACGCCCTTTTGCCTTAGGTACCCACCGAAACGCTCCACCAACAGGTCCTCGGGTGGATAGGAGCAGAGGGCCTCTCCGTCCAAGGCCTCGGCCCACTGCCCTGGATGTGTTTCCTTTTTTCTCTGCCTCACGGGAAAGGCCTGAGGTCTTTTTTTCCTGGGCACTCTGGGCCTGATGCGAAGGCGTCTCATGCCCAACCACAGATCCTCCCCCCTTATCCTGGTGGTGGGCAGATCAGTGGAATTTTCCCCCTGCCAGGGATATGTGCGTCCCAGCTCCCATACCTCGTACGCAAAGTCCTCGTCCACGCAAGCCTTGGCCGAGGCCACCCACTGGAAGAAATCCGGCAGGAGCCTTCCCTCCAAAAGAGCGTAGTTGCGAGAGAACCTCATCAGCCCATGCACCTGCCAGGGCTGAAGGCTCTCACCGGTTCTGTAACGATACATCCTGGCCGCCCTCTGGAGCCATCTCCAAAGGAGCTTCTGACGATCCATGGGGAGCTTGTGGGCATGGGCAGGCGGCTGGGGCCCATCATCCTCCAGAAGCTCCCTCAAACCGGCCCCAGCAGCCGGGCTCTCTTGAAGATCTCTGTGGCATCGCCTGGCACACCACTGGGCAGCATTCCAGCAGGCCCTGGCCCTGTCCTGCATCATGGAGGCTCCCCCATGCAAGAGGCGCAGCCTGCCCTGGGCAGAGCTCGGTGGCTCAAGAGCGTTGTCCTGGGGTTCTGGAGGAAGCCCCTTTCGTCTCATCTCGTAAATGGTGTGAAACAGGGGAGGCTCGGTCATTATCTCCACCATGGAGTCCGGATGCAGGTGGAAAAGCTGGACTCCCTTTCTTTGCACCCTGTCCATGGGTTCGGGCAGTTTGCTCCTTAGATCCTCCAGGATCCTTTGGGCATGAGCCATTCCGCAGACAAA
The DNA here is from genome assembly GCA_037481695.1 of bacterium. NCBI lineage: Bacteria > bacterium. The sequence continues at coordinate 27,082 of JBBFLE010000015.1, forward strand.
AAAAACCTGCCCTCCCTGCCCAAGAAGCCTTTGAAGCCTCAAGGCCATGCCCTGCTCGCGAAGCCTATCCCAAGGGTGAAGCTCTTGGAGGCCGTGGGCCACAACAGCCTGGTAAAATTCCCTGTGTCCGAGACGAAATGCCGCATAAGAATCAGGAAGTTTTTCATGCCAGAGCATGGGAGAGTCTATGTCCACGTCCACACAACATGCTGTGCAGCCATGCTCCATGGCCCAGCGAAGGGCCTCCACCAGAGGATCAGCAGGACAAATGGGAAGATAAAGGGGCTCCCCCCTGGAGGACTCGTAAAGCAACACGCTCACCTGGGGAAGGCGCTGCACTGCTCTTAGCACATGGGATTCCAGGGAGGCTGGCAGCTCCACTGCCACGATCTGGGGGCGGATCTCCTCCAGGGCCAGTCTCACTGCCTCGGCAAACTCCAGCCGCTCATGCAGCACTGGCATGATATGGAGCCTTTCGTGCTGGAGGGTAAACCAGAATCCATTCATGGCGCACACTGCCGGGCTGGAGATCCCAGGAAAGCCCGGGCTTTTCTGATGAACCTTACAACTTCAAATACTGTGTGGCCTCATCCCCCAGGATCATGCGCATCCCCTCCACCACTGCCGAGATAGCATCCACAGAGTTGCTCTGGCGCAACAACTTCACGGCATATCTGGCCACGTTTATGCCGTCTCGCACTGTATAGCGTTCCTCTGCCTCGTGGGCCTTCTGCAAGAAATCAACCACATATCGCAGGATCTCCTCCTGGCAAAAGGGCAGGTTCTCCCTGAGTATGCGAAGCTCCTCCTCCCTCTGGGGGAAGTCCACCATTATCTGGGGTTGGAGCCTGGAATGAATGTACTCTGGGAGCTCATAGGTGCTGGCATCCTCGTTGAGGGTCGCCACAAAACGAAAATCCTTGTGAGCCCTTATCTTGAGGCCCGTGACTATGGACTCGATGTATCTTCTGTGATCCAGAAGAGGAGCCAGGGAAGCCCAGGCCTTCTCGCTCATGCGATTGCCTTCATCCAGTACGCAGACTCCGCCCCTTATCATGGCTGTCACCAGGGGACTGGCCACGTATCTGATCTTGGCCTCCGGGGATATGACAGGTGTTATGAGCAGATCTTCGGGCCGGGTGTCCATGGTGGCCTGATATATGTAAACTTCCCTTCCCAGGGAGCGGCCCGCTGCATAGGCCAGGGTGGTCTTGCCCACCCCAGGCTTTCCCACCAGCCTGGGGTTCATGGGTATGTCCTGGGGCTCCACCACGAGCCAGGCGGCCAGAAGCTGTTTCCAGCATTCTTGCTGCCCCACCCAAGCCATGGGAAGCTCGTCGGGATGCACCAGATAAAGCTCAACCCCCTCCATGAGGATCCTTCTGTCAGAGACCTGCTTGTAAGACATGCTGCCCTGCCCTTCAGGGTCTTAGCTTGTTTACGATCCTCTGAACACCCTTGACCCTTCTCACCACGTTCTCTATGAGGGGTTTGTCCTTGGGCTCAGGAAGCTTGCCGCTTAGGGTCACCACCCCCTCTTCGTCGCATCTGATATCCACACAGCTGGGACAGGAGATCTCCGGGTGCTTGATCAAGCTCTCCCGGATGGCCTTGACCAGGCGGTAACGCTGGAGCATCCCTCTGGCCCCCTGGGCCCGCTCGGCCCAGTTGATCTGGCGAAAAGCCTGAACCAGCATCTTGGCCGCCGTGGTTTTATCTATGACTCCGGTATTTAGCACCAGGTGGTACTGAAGGGGATCGGCCCAGTCAACTCCGAAGGCCTGCTTCACGAAAAGAGCCCTTTCCTCATCCACCTCCTGGATCCGCCTTCGGGCCTTCCTTTCCGAGTCCCCAAAGCGCTCCATTACGGCCTTTACCCTGCTTTCCACTGGAGCATCTATTCTCACATGGAAAGCACTGGAGAGATCCCTCAGGATGGCCTGCCCCCCTCTGCCCACTATGACAACGTTGTCGGCCTCGGCCGCATCGCAGATGGCCTCACAAAGAAAACTCAAGAACTCCTTGGGCCTGTCTCTGAAAAGCACGTCGAACAAGGACAGCCCCTTCTCATCCAGGACCTCCAGCTCGGCCCTCAAGTAATTCCTCTGCCTGGCCATCCTCAAGAGCTCCTCCCGATCGAAGAAACGATACTTCAACCTCCTGGCCGCCTCTTTTCCTATGGCAGCCCCGTTGCTCCCCAGGGTCCTGGATATGGTTATTACGGCCACGGGCTCACCTCCTGGTTCTGGGTTGAGATCTTGAGGCTGGTCCTTGTAAGAAAAAGCCTCAACTTGCTCATTATAGCCCATGGAAGGCCAAAGCTCACCCTTGCAAATGTGTTGCCCCCAGGTGGCTTTTGGGTTACCATTCTTCCACCTCTGTTTAGGGATGGGGACAGGCTCATGGCAGTGCGCACCTTAGTGGTTGATGATGAGGCCACCATATTGGAGTCCCTCTCCAGGATCGTGACCCACGCAGGCTATGAATGCCTTTTGGCCAGCAGCGCGCAGGAAGCCCTTGATCTTCTGGAGCTGCACCCAGTGGACGTGGTCATCTCGGACATGCGCATGCCTTGCATGGACGGCCTGGAGCTCTTGAGCCAGATAAGGGCAAGATACAAGGAAGTGGATGTGATACTCATGACTGGCTTCGATTCCAGGGACATATTCAGCCGCGTCATCGAGGCCGGTGCAGCGGATTTCATAGCCAAACCTTTTCATCAGGACGAACTCTTGGCCAAGCTCAAGCGCATAGTCAGGGAAAGGGAACTCAAGGCCGAGCTGCTCTACCTTTCCATCCACGATGGGCTGACAGGGCTTTTCAACCGCAGGTACCTGTACCAGAAGCTCCAGGAAGAGGTGGAGAGAGCCAAGCGGCAGCGTAGGAATCTGGCTCTCATAATCCTGGATGTGGACCGTTTCAAAGACTACAACGACTCCCATGGTCATCTGGATGGGGATCAGGTCCTGGTGACCCTGGGCAGCATAATCAACTCCTCCATCAGGCAAAACGTGGACACAGCCTATCGTTATGGAGGGGATGAGTTTGCTGTGATGCTCATAGAGACGAATCTGGAGCAGGCCTGCAAGGTGGCCGAGAGAATAAGGACTTCTTTTGAGTCCAGGCAAATAGACAACTGCACCCTGAGCCTGGGGTTGGCAGCTCTGAGTGTGGAGAAAGATAGCATGGAGGATCTCATAAGGAAGGCCGATGAGGCCATGTACAGGGCCAAGCGGGGAGGTGGGAATCGTGTGGAAGTATTCCAGTGCGCAAAGGATCCTTCTTCCCCATGAGGTATGAGGGCCTGATAATCAGGCCGCCCAGCGAGGCGCAAAGCCTAATCCTTCAGGTCACCGTGGGCTGCTCCCACAACCGCTGCACCTTTTGCCCCACGTACAAGAACACCAGGTTCCGCATCCGGGATATGGCAGAGGTGCGGGCCATGGTGGAGGAGGCCAGGCAATGGGCAGCGCATGCCCGCAGGATCTTTCTTTGCGACGGGGATGCCCTGGTGATTCCCCAAAGAAGGTTGCTTGCCCTCCTGGAGCTTCTCAATGAGAGTTTTCCACGCCTGGAAAGGATCGGGATCTATGCCAATGCCAGGAGTATCCTGAACAAGTCCGTGCAGGATCTCCAAGAGCTCAGGCAAAGAAAACTGGGAATCCTTTACCTGGGGGTCGAATCAGGAGACGACCAGGTTCTAAGCCGTGTGCGCAAGGGAGCGGATCGTCAGAAACTGCTCAGGGCTGCCCTCAGGGCAAAGGAAGCGGGCTTCATATTGTCCGTTACAGTGCTTTTGGGTTTGGGGGGTGTAGAGGAAAGCCGTCGCCATGCTTTGGAGACAGCCTCCCTCTTGAGTGAAATGGATCCCCATTATGTGGGGGCCCTCACCTTGATGGTGGTGGAGTCCACTCCTCTTTATTTGGAGATGTGCAGAGGCACCTTCAGACTCCCGGACACCTTCCAGCTCATCCAGGAGCTGGAAATCATGATCCGGCATTCGGATTTCACAGATTGCTACTTCACCTCCAACCACGCCTCCAACTACTTGCCCATCAAGGTGAGGCTTCCAACACAGAAACAACAGGCCCTGAAGCTGATCCAGGAGGTGCTGGCCATGAGGGACAGAAGCCTGCTTAGGCCCGAGTTCTTAAGAGGCCTCTAGCCCCTTTTTTGACCCATGGGCCAATGATGGGCACTGCAGCATATCCTGGGATGAAATTCTTCATGCCAAGATGCAGCCTGGTTTTCTCCGTGGGCTGATGAAATGGCTTGGTGAAGGATGATTAGTTTGAAGCCCAAGAGTTTCTTCTTGATGATCCTGGTGGACGGCATAGGGCTTGCCCCTAGAGGCTCTGGAGATCCTGTGAAAAGTTGTGTGCCCTGGCTTGAGGATCTGGGGCAGGAGGCAGTGGCACCTTTGCCTGCCGGAGGCTGGGCAGCCTCCACCTCGGCCCATCTGGGTGTGCAGGGGCTACCCCAAAGTGCCACGGGCCATACCACCCTCTTGACAGGGATCAACGCAGCAAGAGTCATGGGCAGACACGTGCCTGGGTTCCCAACCCCTACCCTCAGGCGCATCATCCAGGCACACAATCTCCTGGGAGAATTGGAGGAGCGAGGCTTCAGGGCAGAATACTTAAACGCCTTTGCTCCCATGCATCCGGCAGTTCTCAAAAGAGGGCTCAAGAGCGCTGCCTCCTTAGCCACTCTGGCCACAGGCAAGCCCCTCAGATCTGTACAGGACATCTGTGATGGAAAGGCACTCCATCACGAATTCACCAACAGGATCCTTGTCCTTAGAGGCATGAACCTACCCAGGTGGACTCCCAAGCAGGCAGGGCGTATCCTGGCCCGCACAGCCATGGAGTCAGACATGGCCTTTTTTGAGTACTTTCTGACAGACCTGGCCGGTCATGCCAGAGACCTGCAAGAAGCCTGCTTCCAGATGAGAAGGATCAGATCTTTCCTGGAGGGAGTCCTGGAGGAGGCCCATCTGGATTCAGGACACGTGCTGGTTTGCAGCGACCACGGAAACCTGGAGGACCTCTCCGTGCGCACCCACACAAGGAATCCTGTGCCCACCATGGTGTGGGGCCCTCAGGCCCAAAGGCTGGCCCTGGAAGTAAAGAGCATAGAACAAATTGCGCCCCTTGTGATGGAGACCCTGGCAGGCAGGCAAGAGGGGGTGCCCCCAAGAGAAAGCAAAGAAAAAAAACTGGAGGCCGCAAATTGAGGCCTGTATGTGTAGTGGTCAGCCTGCTTTCAGGGCTTCTTGCGGCCCTGGCCTTTCCAGACTGGGAACTCTGGCCTCTGGCCTGGGTAGCTCTGGTGCCTCTTTTTTGGGCCCTTGAAGCACTGGGGCCCAGACAGGCGGCCACTTTGGGCTGGATGGCCGGTGCGCTCCACTACGGAATACTTCTTTACTGGCTGGTGGGCACCATGCAGACATACGGCAGGCTGCCACTGGTCTTGGCCGTGGCAGTTATGGTGCTCCTGGTGCTTTATCTGGCCGGGTTCTGGGCTCTCTTTTGCGGCCTGATGAGCTTTCTGGGAAAGAGCCTGGGGTTTCCGGCCATGGTCATGGCCCCTGCCCTTTGGGTGTCTCTGGAGGTTCTGAGGTCCATTTTCCTCTCTGGATTTCCCTGGGCTCTTCTGGGCTACTCCCAGTGGAATCTCAAACCCCTTGTGCAGGTGGCTGATCTAAGTGGCATATACGGGGTGAGTTTCCTGCTGGTGAGTGTTAATGTGGGGGGTTATCTTTTGCTGAGAGATCTGGCAAAGGGGCGAAGGCCTGGGCTGGGGTGCATCCTAGGCCTGGTTTTCTGCGGGGCCCTGAGCGCAGGGGCCTGGCTTTACGGGGAGCAAAGGATTTCTCTCATATCAGGGCTTTCCACCCAGGCCCAGGGCCTGAGGGTAGGGGTGGCCCAGGGCAACATGGAGCAGTCCATCAAGTGGGAGCCGGCTTTCCAGGAGGCCACCCTTTCCAGGTATGAAGGGCTTAGCCGGCTTGTGGTGGAAAAGGGTGGGGCAGAACTGGTGGTATGGCCCGAGACAGCAGCGCCTTTTTTCTTCCAAAGGGAGGGACCCTTGAGGGAAAGGCTTCTGGGGCTGGCCTCCCAGCTCAAGGCGGACATTCTTTTCGGCTCCCCGGCCTATGGGTGGGTGGAGGAAAAAAGAGTATTTTACAACAGGGCCTATCTGTTGGGGTCTGAGGGTGGAGTGAGGGGCTGGTATGACAAGATACACCTGGTGCCATTCGGTGAATATGTGCCCTTGCAGCAGATGCTGCCATTTGTGAGAAAGATGGTAGCAGCCATAGGGGATTTCCATCCTGGGCAGGCACCGCTTCCCCTTGTAACATCAGGAGGGGCAGCCGTGGGGGTCAGCATCTGTTTCGAAAGCATATTCCCGGACATCTTCCGGGAGCAGGTCAGAAAAGGAGCAGACCTTCTGGCCAACTTGACCAATGACGCCTGGTTCGGGAAGACCGCCGCACCTTACCAACATCTCTCCATGCTGGCCATGAGAGCCGTGGAGACAAGGCGCTGGATAGTTAGGGCTGCCAACACCGGCATAAGCGCATTCATAGATCCCTGCGGCAGGATCACCTCACAGACCAAGCTTTTTGAGACGGATTCCCTCGTTGACAGGGTGTCCAGACTTCAGGTACACTCTTTTTACGTGCTCCACGGTGATCTCTTTGCCTGGGCCTGTGCACTTTGGAGCGCGATGCTTTTGTGTCTTGCCCTTTTCAGGGCCCACCGGAGAAAAGATGTTGTCGCCTGAGTGGAAAGAAAAACTCCACCGCATCCGCGAAAAACTGGAACTCTTCCGAGGTCATCTTTGATCTGGAAGGCAAAGAGCGCACCCTTTCAGATCTGGACAGACAAATAGCAGACCCTCACTTCTGGGACGACCAGAACAAGGCTCGAGAGGTCAATCGCACCCGCTCCAAGATCCTCAGTGTTTTGGAGCCTTGGAAGAGGCTTAATCAGGAAGCCGAGGAAATATCCCTGCTCATAGAGCTGGTGGAGGAACAAAGCGACGCAGAGACAGAGGCTGAGATAGCCAGAAGGCTCAAGAATCTGGGCCGGGATCTTCAGGAATTGGAGTTCCGCCAGGCCATGAGTGGGGAGTATGATTCAGGCAATGCCATAGTGAGCATCCATCCGGGGGCCGGCGGCACAGAGGCCCAGGACTGGGCTGAGATGCTTCTGAGAATGTACCTGCGTTGGGCCGAGAGGAAGAATTACCAGACCGAGATATTGGATTATCTGGAGGGGGATGAGGCGGGTCTCAAGAGTGTCACCTTCATGCTGAGGGGGGATTACGCGTACGGTTACATGCGCTGTGAGGTGGGAATACACAGACTGGTGCGCATCTCTCCCTTTGATGCCAGCAAGAGGCGTCACACATCTTTTGCCTCGGTTTTCGTGTACCCTGAGGTGGAGGATGTGGAGGTGGAAGTGGATGAGAAGGACCTAAGGGTGGACACGTACAGATCCTCTGGGGCTGGCGGTCAACATGTGAACAAGACAGACTCTGCGGTTCGCATAACCCACATTCCCACAGGCATCGTGGTCCAGTGTCAAAATGAGCGCTCCCAACAGCGAAACAGAGCCATGGCCATGACCATTCTTAGGGCTCGTCTCTACGAACTCTACAGGCAAGAGCAGGCCCAAAAAATGGAAACTCTCCACCAAGGGAAAAAGGAGATAGGCTGGGGAAGCCAGATACGCTCTTATGTGCTGCAGCCTTACCGTTTGGTCAAAGACCACCGCACAGGAGTGGAAGTGGGAAACGTGGATGCTGTCTTGGACGGAGACATAGACATCTTCATAGAGCACTATCTTCTTCAGCGAGCATCCTGATGGTTCTTTTCAAGAAGGGCACCCAGGCATCCCTTCTTCTGGGCTTAGGTGTCAGAATGAGGCCTTGAATTCTATATCCGCCGGTGAAGGACTCCAGCATTGATTGCGAACTACGTTTCCGTTGCAAAAGAAGCCTGAGAGGTTTTGAAGTAAGCCTTTTGCAACGTGTTAGTGGAAGTTGTGGGCAAATTATAAATCCTCCATAAATTCCTCTAAAGTCATTTTTACCTGTTTTAAAATACCACGCAATGTGCCGATTGCTAATTCTTTGTGCAACGGGACAACACAACCAATTTCTTCATCAGTGCTCTGCTTCTTTAGAACAACCGGCTACCCCGCTGACGGACCTGTTTGAATCCGAGCCTCTCCAATCTTCTAATTGCCTCTTCCCCAGAGATTCTCTTTAGTTTAGACATTAACAGTTGCCTCAAATATAGTCATAAGTGGCTTCGAAATTTCCTCTAACGGAAACTCCTCAAGATATAGCTCAGTTGCTTCCTTAAGATTTGAGATGGCCTCTTCAATTGTATATCCCTGACTCACTGTGCCAACCTCTAGACACTCTGCAACATAAAGGTCGTCTTCTTTATGAAGAATAGCAGTAAAGGTTCGTATAGATATCTTTACACCTCCTCATTAATTATGATTCAATTTTAAAAGATTTTTAACACTTCTAAGTTGCTTTGAACTTGCCTATGGGTGAATTTTTCTTCCAAATGTTTCCCACAACACCCTACCAATGAATCTTGCTATCTCATATTCCAAAAGCTTGACCGTTGTGCAACCATTTCTTGTTTTTCAACTTTCCCTCACAAGGAATCCACTCATGAGCTATCAGGGGAAGATTATTTGATAGCTCCCAAACTTTAATGTTTTCTATATCTGTTACCACTTCATAAAAATTCCAAACAGGTGCTGCTATTGATACTGAAACTATATCCGTGTACTTATTCATTCACTATTGGGTCAATTTATGTTTGCCTTCAATTTCCGTTTACTGGTGCATAATGCGGGCCAGAATTCTTTGTGCCTCGGATTCCATCAAAGCAGCCCCTTGGGGGTCATCCTCATGCTCATGGCCCAGCAGGTGCAAGATTCCATGCACCAGAAGCTCCATGAACCGCTCTTGAAATTCCATGCCTGCCTCCTGGGCCTCCCTTTGACACGTCTCTAGGGATATGACCACATCCCCCAACAGCACAGAGGGGCCTCTGGGCCCTTGCCCTTCGAGCTGGGAGAAGGCAATGACATTGGTGGGGCCCTTCCTGCCCAAAAATTTCAGGTTGAGCTTTGCCATCTCTGGGTCATCCACAAGAAGCAAGGAGAGTTCTGGCTCCTCCAGGTCCAACTCTCTCAAGACCATTGATGCCTTCTCCTGAACCTGCTCAGGAGTCATCCCTGCCCTGGTGCTTCTCAAATCCACCCAGATCTTCAAAGCCCATTGCCCCCATGCAATCTTGAGTCCGCCTTGTCCTGGGCGCCCCCAGAAGACTCTTCCCCTGCCTTGGTCCCTTTCCAGCTCTTTTCCGAGGAAGACCTGGCAGACCTTTCTGCCCTTTCATATGCCAGGATTATCTCCTGCACCAGGGGGTGGCGCACCACATCCTTCTCTGTGAAAAACACAAAGCGTATGCCTTCAACCCCCTTTAGTATCTGGGAGATCTCCACCAGGCCAGAGCGGCTTCCCGAGGGCAGATCGATCTGAGTCACATCCCCAGTGATGACCGCCTTGGAGCCAAAGCCAAGCCTGGTGAGAAACATCTTCATCTGCTCGGAGGTGGTGTTTTGTGCCTCGTCCAGGATCACGAAGGCATCATTTAGGGTCCGGCCTCTCATGAAGGCCAGGGGAGCCACCTCCACATCCCCCCTCTGCATGAGAGAGGCTGCTTTCTCGAAATCCATCATGTCATGGAGGGCGTCGTAAAGGGGGCGAAGATAGGGGTTGACCTTCTCTGCCAGATCCCCAGGCAAGAAGCCCAGCTTCTCTCCTGCCTCCACCGCAGGGCGCGTCAAGACTATGCGATGCACCTCTTTTTTGAGAAGGAAGGACACGGCCATGGCCATGGCCAAGTAGGTCTTGCCTGTGCCGGCTGGACCGATCCCCACCACCATGTCATGGGTTCTGATGGCATCTATATAAGCTTTCTGGTTGGGACTCTTGGGGGTTATGAGCTTGTTCTTGGCCGAGACGAATATGGTGTCCAGAAAGATCTCCTCCAGTTTGATGTTACGGTCCTGGGCCAGAGTCCTGGCAGCATAGCTCACATCCGTCTCATAGATGGGATGCCCTTTTTGGAGGATTCCGTAGAGCTGCCTGAGCAGGTCTTGGGCCAGGGCCACCTGGGCTTCCTCTCCCTGAAGTCTCACCACATTGCCCCTGGCGTTCAGACGCACATCCAACTGCCTGGATATTATTCTCAGGTGTTCGTTGTTTCTCCCGAACAGGAGATTGGCCAGCTGATTGTCTGGAAATTCCATCTGCAAGTCTGCGCCCATCGGCCTACCTGATGGCTTTGCCCAGAGTGAACACAGGCAAGTACATGGCGAAGAGGATCCCGCCTATGACACCACCCAAAAACAGTATCATCACAGGCTCCAGAAGAGACATGAACCCCTTCACAGAGCTCTCCAATTGTTGATCATAGAAGTCCGCTGCCTTCATGAGCATGGGATGAAGCCCCCCCACTTCTTCCCCTGAGGCCAACATGGACAAAAGCATCCTTGGGAAAAACCCAGTCTCCTGGAATGCTCCGGCAATGGGCCTTCCCCCTTCTATGGCCACAGCCGCCTGCACAAGGGCCTTCCTGGCCACTCTGTGGTCTGTGGCCTGGGTGGCCAGGTCAAGGGCCTCCCAAAAGGGTATGCCGCTTCCCACCAGTACTGCCAGGGTCCTGCACAGGCGAGCCAAGATGGACCTGAGTAACAGGGGACCCAAAACAGGCATCCTGAGCAAGACCCAGTCCTTGAAATACATTCCCCTTTCCGTGCGCATGAAAAGCCACCAGCCCAGGCCCACACACACCACCACCACGCATATCTCCAGCATGTGGGCCCTGAGCACCTGGCTTATATCCATGAGCACAAGGGTGGGCCCAGGGATCCTGGCCTTGAACTTGTCGTAAACCTTGGAGAAGGCAGGAATGAGCCAGATCACCAGCACCAGGAGCACCAGGAGCGAGAAGCTAAGGAGAAAAGCAGGATAAGTTAGGGCCGAGCGGACTCTTCTTCGCAGGTCTTCCACTCGCTCCAGGTAACTGGCCAGTTGTTTTAGGGTCTCGCCTAGCTTTCCGCTGGCCTCCCCGGCCCTGGCCAGGCTCACGAATAGGTTACCGAACACAGGGTGTGCTGCAAGGGCCTGAGACAATGAGCTTCCGGCCTCAACCCTGAGGCACACATCGGCCAGGATGCGACGCAGCCTCAGATTTTCTGTTTCCTGGGCCAAGACCTGGAGGGACCTCAGCAGAGGCAGGCCCGCATCCACCATGGCACTGAGCTGGGTGGCCAAGACCGCCAGCTCCCCTTGCCTGACCCTGGGTTCCACCAGCCTGAGGGCCACTTCCCCTGTTGTCCGACCCCGGCGGGGTTCCCTCTTCTCCAGCCCCAGGATCACCTTCCCCTGGCCGTGGAGCAATCCTATGAGGGATTCCTCGCTCTCAGCCTCCAGCCATCCGGTGGACTCCCTTCCATCAGGTTCCCTCACCCGGTAAACGAATACGGGCACTTACTCTCAACCCCCTGCTTTCTTGAGGCCAGATCCGGCCTGAGCCCCCAGAAACCCCTCATCAACCCCTTTTCATGAAAAACCCGGCTCACTCTTCCTCTATACACACCCGCAGGACTTCAGAAAAGGTGGTAATGCCCGAGAGGACCTTTCTGACAGCGCACTGTCTCAAAGTCACCATTCCCTGCTCTATGGCCATGCGGTGAATAGTCTCGGGCAGGGCTCCTTGGAGCACAAGATCCTTTATGCGCTGGTTTACCTCCAGTATCTCGAACACTCCTGTTCTTCCATAATAACCGGTGCCCTTGCATTTGGGGCACCCCTTGCCCTGATAAAACCTTACGCTGGAGTCCCTGGGATCCAATCCCAAGCCAGCCAACATGTCCGCGCTGGGCTGTACGACCTCCTTGCAATCAGGACAGATCTTGCGCACCAGACGTTGGGCCACTGACATGGTCAAGGCTGAACACACCAGAAAGGGCTCTATGCCCATGTTGAGGAGTCGCACTATGGTGCCCACAGCATCATTGGTATGCAGAGTGCTGAAAACCAGGTGGCCGGTCAGGGCAGCCCTCACGGCCATTTCCGCGGTCTCGTAGTCCCTGATCTCTCCCACCATTATGACGTCTGGATCCTGTCTCAGGATGGCCCTGAGACCCACTGCAAAGCTCAGCCCTATGGCCGGGTTGGCCTGCATCTGGTAGATCCCCTTGAGTTGATATTCCACAGGGTCCTCCACGGTGACTATGTTTTTTTCCGAGGAGGCTATCTGGCTCAAGGCAGCATAAAGGGTGGTGGTCTTTCCGCTGCCCGTAGGGCCTGTGAGCAAGATCAAGCCGTAAGGCCTGTGGATGTACTTCTTGAAGATCGATATGGAATCCCATTCGAACCCCAGATCTTCCAGATTCAAGGAAAGAGGCCCCTTGCGCAAGAGCCTTATGACAATCTTCTCTCCATGGGAGGTGGGAAGAGTGGAGACCCTCAGATCCACTTCCCTGAAATCCAGCCGGATGGTGAAACGGCCGTCTTGGGGCAGACGTCTTTCGGCTATGTCCATGTCGGCCAGGATCTTGATGCGGGAGATTATGGCATTTTGCAGGTTGCTGGGCGGAGAGATCACGTGGTGGAGTATGCCGTCTATCCTGTAGCGAATGTCCAGACGATCCTCCCTGGGCTCTATGTGGATGTCGCTGGCTCTTTCCTTCACGGCATTGACTATGACGTAATCCACAAGCCTAACCACAGGGGCCTCCTCCACCTGAGCCCTTATGCGCTCCAGGTCCAGAACCTCCTCCTCTTTCTTCTGGAGCTCCACCTGGGACTGCAGAATGTCCCTCAACAGCTCCTGGCTGAGCACCCCTGTTTGATCTTCTTCTGACCTCCTGTAGAAGAGTTCTATGGCCTCTTGTATTTCCTTTTCCGAGGCTATCAGCGGCTGAATATGAAAACCCGTGGCCACCCTCAGGTTGTCCAAAGCAGGAATGTCAAAGGGATCCACCATGGCCACCTGCAGGACCCGCCCATGCAGGGCCAGTGGCACCATCTTGTGCTTCATGGCCATGGACTCGGGAACCTTGCTGAGTATCTCCTGGCTGGGAATAATGCCATGAGATATCTGGGCCCTTGGCACCCCCAGTTGTCTGGCCACCCCTTTTAGAAGCTCCTCCTCATCTATGGCCTTCATCTCCACCAGGATCTGACCCAGCCTGCCTCCCCTTTGCTCCTGGCGGCGAAGAGCCTCCTGAAGTTGTGTCTCGGTTATGAGCCCTTCCTGGAGAAGAAGGCTCCCCAGCCTGTTGTACCCAGCCAGGTAGCCCTTTCCCGAATGCGTTGCGCTCATGCCCCCTCCTGGTTTATGACCCTGGGGGTTATGAAAATAAGCAGTTCCCTGGACTCCTGGCTCTGAAAATCGCTCCTGAAAAGCCAGCTCAGCAAGGGCACATCCTGCAGAAAAGGCACCCCTCTTTCCCTCTTTCTCTTCTCCTGCCGAATTATTCCTCCCAGAACCATGGTGTCGCCGTCTTTCATCAGGGCCCTAGTCTGGGCCTCCTGCCTTGCAATGATGGGAAAAACAGAGCCCTCGGCCACCACCACGTCTCCGGTGCGTGCATCATTGTTTATGGAAACCTCCACTGCTATTCTTTCTTCCCCTATGAGGTGGGGCCGCACCTTGAGCTGCAACTTGGCTTCCTTGAATTGCACATCTGGGACTTCGTTGGACTGCCGCCTCAAAACATATGGGATGTCTTCCCCCCTCTTTATGACTGCCTCCTGGTTATCCATGGTGACTATTTTGGGCCTTGAAAGTATCTGGGCCTTGCCCTGGCTCTCCAGAGCCGTCAGTTGCACATCCAACACCAGCCCCTCCAGGAGCTTGCCAAAGGTCATTCCCAATCCCAATACAGGGTTTGCGGCTGGCAGGTTCACCGCAAAGGCCCTGCCTGCGATCTCGGTTATGTTGGTGGCAGATGTGGAGCTTGGGGAGAATCCCCTGGCCCCTCCTATGGCATTGGTATCCCCTCCTGAGGTGGAGCTGTACTGCCCGCCCCATTGAATACCCAAGTCTTTGACAGCCTCGCTGTTTACCTCCACGATCCTGGCCTCTATGAGAATCTGAGGTATGGGCCTGTCCAGACGGCTCATCAAGGAGGAGATTTCATCCAGAACCTCGGGCAGATCCCTCACCACCAGCATGTTGGCAAACTCGTTCACCTCTATGCTGCCCCTTGGCTGGCCCTTGCTGTCACGGCTGAGGTGCGGAAGAAGATTCTTTTGGAGCTCGGCTGCCTTGGCGTACCTGACCCCAAAGGTGCGGGTCTCAAGGGGCCTGGCCATCTCCTCCTCTTCTCGCATCCTGCTCATTATTTCCCTGGCCTTTTGTCTGGCCTCCAGTTCCCGCCTCTCTTCCAACCGAAGCAGTTCCCTTCGATCCAGCTCCCGCTTCAGCCCCTCTGTGGTAAAGACATGAAGCACATTGCCCACCTGACGCTTAACCAGGTCCCTGCTTCTGAGGATCTCGTCCAAGGCCTGGTCCCAAGGCACATTGACCAGGTGGACGTCCACCTTTCCCCTCACGTCATCACCCACCACCAGGTTGAGCCCTGCTTCCTCTGCCAGCACATGAAGCACGGTCACCACATCCGCCTCCCTGAGATTGAGGGACACGGGAAAGCCCTTGTATTCCTGGTGCTGAGCAAAGCTCACCCCGCTGTGGCCTCCAAGGGCCAGGAGCACGGCCGTCACCAAAGCCAGCTTCGTTTTCATGTTTTTCTCCATGGGGCCTGAGGCTTGGCAGAGGCCCAGGGATCCTCTGAGATCACAACTTCCCATTCTTATTTCTGGAAATTAGCCCTTTGCAACTCACCATACCCAGGAGCAAGAATCATGCATGAGTTCTAACCTGGTCCCACTTTCTTAAGTGGTCTTGTTATCCTCAGGGGTTTTGGATCCCCTTCCAGGAAGACCTCTTCCTGGGAGATGGAGAGGATCCTTTTGCCTGCCACCACATCCCCTGCAGAATACGCCTTACCGTCTATGATGGCCTTGGCCTTGCCGCCCACCATGAGAATGCCTGTGAGCACCAGCTCTCGGCCCCTGGGACGCTCCCCTTGAGCCCCTGAGCCTGATGGAACAAAAGGATCCCTCTCCAGGGAGAAAGACATAAGCCTTTTTTCATCCTTTGACCCGGCTCTTGGAACAAGCTTTTGTCCCAGCCACTCGTGGGCGTTGAGCCTCAAAGATGCCCGAAGGCCCTCGGCCCCTTTGGCAGAGGCCTCGATGGTGAAAAGGCTTGGAACCAGTGACAACTCCCTCTCCACCCCCTGCAAGAAAGCACATATCTGCTGGAAACCCCCTCTGACCTCCACCAGGAAAGGATAAGCCGCAAAGGGCCCTCTTTGCTCAGCAGGCTGGGGCTCCAAGCGGGCCAGACTGACTCCGCTGGAGCGCACCAGACGGTCCACCCCGGCTATGATCTCTCGGGTTTGTTCCTTGAATCCGTCAGCAGAGCGAGGATAAACAAAGAGGCCTGTCTCGAAGGCCTCCTCCAAGGCATGCCTCAGGGTCTCGACTTCCCTCTGCAAGAGACTGTTGGCCTCTTGCAGTTCCCTGGTCTCTCTCATCAAGGCAGTGCTCTTCTTGGATTTCTGGGGCTGGATCACCAGGGCGTAAACCACCACCATCAAGCCTGCTGCCACAACCCCAGCCAGAAGTATGAGACGGTTGCTACTCATGAGCCTTGCTCTTTTTCCTTTTAGGGCTTCATCACCCCGCCCAAGAAGACCTGGCTCCTCATGGAGCCTTCCCCCCGACCCCCATATTCTTGGGTGAAGAGGCCCCTGAGAGGATCTGCCGGAGTCTGTCCTCGGGCTTGCCTTTAAGAGTCTCTGGAGTCCAGATCCCTTTTAGCTCGAAGCTGACCCAAGAGGGGTCTTCCTTGCTCACCTGGGTTGAGGCTAGCTCCAGATGGGACACAACCGAGCCAAAACCTGGCTCTGCCTTCAGTTCCCTCAACATCATGGAAATGGGCTCCAGGGCCGAGGAGAACCTGCGAACATCAACCTTTCCCTCCACCACCACCCATAATCTGGACTCCTTGGCCTGGGTTTGGCCTGGGGTGGATCCTTTACGCCCCTTGGAGGTCTTGTCCTCTTCCAGAGAAACCCTGGAGAGCCACACACCATCGGGCGTCCTTCGGGCCAAAACCCCAAGCACTGCAGCCCACCCAGGGCTTTCAGCCTCCAATGAGGCCAGGGCCCTGGCCTCCTGGAGCAAGAGTTCCTTTTCTTGGGCCAAGGCCGTCTGTTGCTGCCTGAGGGCCTTGAGATGCTCGCGCTGAGCCGATTCGCTCTTGAAAAGGGGTTGGGCCACCATCAAATACCCGGCTGCCAAAAGTACAAGCAGTGAAAGCCCGGCCAGCAGGTACGTGGATGTGAGGATTTCCAATATGCTGGGATAAAAATTTGACCAGTTCCTCCCTGCAGAGACTCCTTCCCTGAGGTCAACCCCAAACCAGTTCCTCCTGCCTCCAGAGCCTTTCATGCCCTCAAGTCCCTTGGGAAAACTTTGCCCATGAGTCCTTCAATGGCCCAGGGTTGAACCCAGAGCCAGTGCCCAGAGGGGAGCGCTTTGAACCACCCAATGCTGGGAAGACCCGGCTTGCTGCCAATGAAGGCCAGGCATGGGGTTCAAGGGTTCCACCGGAAGACCCAGTTTCTCCTGTAGCAAAGGACCCACACCTGGCACCATGGCACCGCCTCCTGCCAACATCACCCTGGAAAAACCCATTCTGCCCGTCACATTGTCATAGTAGGCAAGGGAACGGCGGATCTCCACCAGCAATTCCTCCAGGCTGGCCTCTTCTATTTTTTGGTCCTCTCTGCCCTGTGGCCCCAGGCTAAGGGGTATGTATCTGGAAAAAAACATGCCCTCATTTCGGTGCACTGTGATGAGGGTTTCACAGGTGCCCATGTCCATCACCACCTTGGTCTCCTGGGGCTGCTGGGAGGCCAAAAGCGAAGCATTGGCAAGGGCCAGGGGAGCCACCTCTATGGCGTGGGGCTCCAGTCCCAGGCGTTTCAGCAAGGCCTGGTGCTCTCTTAGGGCCTCTCTGGCCACTGCCACCAACAATATCTGGAATGTGGAGTTCTTCTTGTCCTCTGAGAGCACCTGATGGCGCAACAGCATCTTGCCCGGATCATAGGGCATGTGTTTTCGAGCCTCGAACTCCATGGCCTGGGCCAGCTGGCGAGGAGGCATCCTGGGGAAACTTATCTGTCTCACGAGCGTGTCCGCATCCCCAAGACATGTCACCACAGGGCTGCCCTTTAGGTCCTTGAGCAAGGCGGCCGCTGCCTCCACCCGTTCCGAGCTGTCCCCGCTGGAGGATTTCACACAGGCCATTCCAACCTGAAGCAGGCGCACGCTTCTGGGAGTGCGCTCCAGCCTGACCATCTTGACCAGACTGCGGCCTATGTCCAGACCCACCCTGATTCCAGTTCGGAACTTGGAGCGGGAAGGCTCAAGGGAACTAAGGAGAACCTCCCCTGGTTCCAAAACCCCAGAGCCTTGCTCCTGCATTGATTCAGGAGGGCTTTGGCCCTGGGCAGAATTGTACGGGGACACGGGTTTCCCGCGAATCACCTCCAGAAGCCTTTGAGTGGCTAGGGGTTCAGGATCCTTTCTCAAGGCTCCACTCTTTCTGCCTGAGAACTCATGGTCAACACCTGCAGGATCTCCCCAATTCCTATTTTACCAGGCGAAATCCCCTCCAGGTCGCTCCCATGGCCTGCCGTAGATCTGAATATGCCGTAGCCCCAGAAACCTTCTCTTTGCTCCCTGGCCAAGATCAAGGTCCCCTCCCCCAGCCTCTGCAGCTCCTGGCGCGCCCATGCCTCTGCCTTTTCCCTCCAGGGAAACCAGGCCAGCAATTGGGCCTGTACCTCTTGTGCAGGCTCCCTTTGAACAGGTAAGATCAAGCTGTCCCCGGGTTGTAGGCGGTCCGGGTTGGCTATTGCTGGGTTGGCCCTCCTGAACCTGCGCATCCACTCGGATTCAGGATCCAGAACCATGCCCAGGTTCCTCTCTACCAGGGCAGAGAGGGTGTCGCCTTTTCTTACCACGACTCTGACACCCGAATCAAGCCGGCCTGAGTCTCCAAGCTTTTCCAGCCATTGCTGAGGGGAGAGTACCAGAGGTTGCGGCTGTAAAACCGCTTTTTCGGGCTGGGGGGGCTCGGTGGGGACAGAGGATTCCTGGGTTTCAAAAGAGCCTCTAAGCCCCTCCTGTACCATCTCATGCTCTTGGATACGGGCAACAAAGCCCTGGGAAGCAGCCTCCGGCTGGGGTTCAGGCAGAGGACTTGGGGGCCCAGACATGAGGCCCGCAGCCCCCAGAAGGGCCAGGAGAATGGCTCCGGCCGCAAGGCTAGAGCCCAGGGCCAAATCCCGGACCCGGATTCTTTTGCTGGTCTTGCCTTCTGGTTTTCTTATTAGGATCCCCTTTATTTCCGAGTAAGCGCCCTTGACCGAGTCCACATCCACCTGCTGTGCCTGGGCCATCATGGCTTTTAGCATTGAATGATGGCACAGGTTTATGATCTTTCTAGGATGGCCCTGAGAGAGCTTGTGGATCAGGCCAACCGCCCTGGGGGTGAAGAGCTGTTTGTGGGGAGCCATACCGCATTGGCTCAGCCTGTGGTGCACCATGGCCCTGGTTTCGTGAAGATTCATGGGCTTGAGCCAAACCATCAGGTTCACCCGATCCAAGAGATTGGGCATTTCCTGCAAACGCTCCCAAAGCTCTTTCTGAGCAAACACAACCATCTGGAGGAGCTTACAGTTGTTGCTTTCGAAATTGAGCAGCTCCCTCAGTGTCTCCAGGCTGGAACAAGAGAGCTTCTGCCCCTCGTCTATGAACAAGACCACCACCCTATTCTTCTCCAGGGTCTCCCTCAGCAATATGTGCTGAAGGTTATCCATGAGAGCCATCCGACTTTCCTTGCCAGAAGGCTCTCCCCCTAGAAGTCTCAGGAGGTGGGCCAGCATTTCCTGGTCAGAGGGGAAGCCCGGATCCAACAAAAGGTGAACGCTGAAGCGCTCCCTTTCTGCCTCGAAACACCTGAGCAGCACCCTGCTCATGGTGGTCTTGCCTGTGCCCACCTCCCCCAGCACCAGGTTGAGGCCACGGCGCAACCTTATGGCTATTTCCAGCTTCTGGAGTGCCTGAAGGTAATCCTTGGTGGGATAGAAAAGCTCCGGGTCCGGAGAGTTGGAGAAAGGCTCACGAGTCAGCTTGAGAAGCTCGAAGTACTCCATCTCAGGGTTCCAGTTCATCCTCTGCCAGTTCTCGCCAGAACCTGGGCTCCAGGCAAAAGGCAGCGCTGAGTCCATGGTTCATCATGGTGGCCCCTGGCAGCTCCAGACGGTCCAGGCGTATGGTGAGGCCCAGATCAGCCTCCTGCAGGGGTTCCACCTCCCAGCAATCACCAGAGGCCACACAGGGCACATCCATGCTCTGCCCAGAAGAGGGGTCGTCCCAGCGAACAATGCCTCCAGGCCCCAAGAATGTGGGTGAAGGCTCCATGGGGCCTGGCCCGTCAGGGTCGAAAATCACTCTATTGCCAGAGACCCTAAGCTCCCTCTGGGAGCTGCCAGCGCCATCCCAATGCACCCAGGTGATTTTCCAATCCTCCAGTCTAAGGGCCAACTCACGCAGCCTCTGGAAGTCAAAACCTGCCTTGTCCCCATCCATGGAAGAGAAGCTTATTCTCAGGCGTTTCCATTGGGGAAGAACCCCCTGTTGGTAATCATCCAGGGCCGGATCTGGATCCGAAACATCTGAGCCTTCCAATTTGTACCCCCTTTTACCCCACATGTCAGAGAGGTACCTGTCTGATTCTGCCAAGTCCTCCTGGTTCAATCCATAGGATAGCTCCCTGGCCTCTGAGTCCCTCAAGAAAAGTCTGAATCTGGCCTCCCGCTGGGTGGTGAGGGTGACACCCTCGGAGATCTGCTGGATCTTCTTGTAGTTATCCATTGCCATGAACAGATCCAGGTGAGTATATGACCTCCAGTCCTGAACACAACCAGCGCATCTGTCCAGGGCCAGCCTGGCTTCCAGGCCGAGGTTTGCATCAGCCACCTGGGGTCTCAGGCTGTACCTGAGCACATGGGCCAGCCCTTGGTGCCCAGTGTCCCCGGAGTCCCCGGCTCTGTGAGCTATCTCGTCAGCAAGATAGACTCCCTGGGCCAGCTCACCTCCTGTGTTGTCCCACCATTGCCCCAGGCCATCCTGTTCAAAGCGATCCAGCAGAACCGGTGGAGGGCTCCAGCCCATGATGCCGTTTAGCACCATGGGATCAAAGACCAGGGCCCACCCCTGGGAGAGAAGCTTTAGATCCCCTCCTGTCACAATACTTCCCAGCATGTATTTGGCGGAGCAGGGCGTGCTTCCCGAGCAGTCCACCCCGGCGGGTGTGCCCAGGGAGCCCAGGACCACCTGCGTGCTGGCCACAAAAATGCCATTTAGCCACTCGCCGGTTCTACCCATTACTTCTATTTCCCTTGCCAGGCCCACAAGCCTCCCACCCCATCCACAGTGGACTCCATGCAGGCTCAGCTTACCAGATGCCACCAGGATCAGATCTTTCTTGAGCCAGTCTCTCTCCAGATCCACATCCTCGATGAGTATGTCCCCCTGGACCCATATCACCCCACCTTGGGGCAGATCCAAGGTGGGATCAGAGCCCTTTGTGAATATTTGGGAAGCTTCAAACTCCTTGAGGGGAATTCCCTGGAAATAGCTTTTCATGGGTGTACCCTGAGAATCGAAGAGTTCTCCAGGTAACACGGGCGAGCCCAGGCTCACCTGCCCCACCATCAGGGTATTGAAAGAGGTGGGGCCCGAAGCTACATCATAAAGAAATCCCTGGGATCTTATTGCCTTTGCCAAGAGCAAAGAGCCCGATCCTGCCTGAAGGCTGATCTCATCTCCGCCAGAGCCCGCAACCCGCCTGGCGGCCAGAACAAGGTCCTCTCCCAAGGAGCCAGGCAGTCCCAGATAGGTCTCCAAGAAGTAATTGCTGTCTGCAGGGTCTGCATCCTGGAGATCCGGGTACCCGTCATTGTCCTTGTCCGAGAGGCCCGCCCAGCCGTTTCCGTTCAAGTCCACGGACCCCAGAACCCTGAGCCTCACCTTGGTGTTTGACCCTCGCACGTCCCCCAGAAGGTAGTAAGGCCTGCCAGGGCCGGGTGAAAAAGGCTGCGCAGGGCCCTGGGTGGCCAGCTGAAGGAAATCAACGTCCTTGGAAGGATACCCGGGAGATCCGTACCACTTCCAGTGGAAGGGATTGGGGCTAGTGCTCACCCCGAGGCAAGCAAGCCTTCGCAAGAGCCAGGCCGCCCTGCTCACCCCTGCCTGGGCTGCCTGACGGGCCTGTTCCTGCCTCAGGGCCTCTTGACTCAGGTGTGTTTCCAGCTCTTTGAGTTTCAGAAACTCAAGGCCTACCAGGGAGATTATTAAGACCAAAATCAAGACCGCCAGATATGCAGCGCCATGACTTGGGCGGTCTGTAATCACATCAGCCTCTCTGTCTGACCAGTATCTCAAAACTTCTTCTCAGATGCTTGGCAGATTCAGTGGGAGTTCCCAGGTCGTCTTTAATCACCGCTCTCATGAGCCAAAGTTTGGGATCAGAGCTCTGGGGCCGGATGATCTGAAATCTCTCCACTTTGACGCTGGATAGGCCCGGCTGCCCGTACCTGTTCTCCAGAAACTCCCTCCACTCTCCCTCACCCTCTCGCACCTCCAGCACCTCTGCCCTGAGCCTGAAGGACACGGCAGGATATGGATCCGCATCCCAGGTGTTGTTCCTGTTAAGATCCTGGAAACACTCCCTGGGTGCACAGGGGCCGGTGGCACCGCTGGAGTCCCAAAGCCCGTTTCGGTTTTCATCTTGGAAAGGCTCGGGAGGGAAAAGGGCCGTGAAACTGCTTTCCCCTTCAGACTCCCCCAGGGCAGGAACCCTTATCTCCCCCGCGGCTTCCACTGTCCTGCGAAGGGCTTCTGACAGCAGCCACACGTTTCTTTGGAGCTCTGCCCTGGCCTCTGCCTCAGCGCTTCGCTCCACGGCAAAGACCAGAAACATTCCCATGGCCAAGGCCACTAGGCCCAAGACCATCCCTGCTGCCAGGAGCTCCACAAGGGTAAAGCCTCTGGCGTGCATGACCGGCGACTTGGGCCCCAATTCCAGCCTTTTTCCCATGCGGTCTTCCCAAAACCAGAGAGAGTCTTGGGGCGCCCAGGCCCTGGCCTCAGAAGACCCCATCAACGGGCAAGAAAAGTCTCCAATGCCACATGGGGAGATGAGGGTGAGAAATCAGAATCCTGGCTGACCTCCACCCTCACCAAGAGATAATCCTCCCCCGGTCCGTTTATGGGATCATCCACCAAAATCACATTCCATCTCAGATAACCCTTCAGGTCGTCCGAGGGCTCAGCCGTAGCCCTTTGCTCCAGGATCACGGGATTGGAGGAATCCAAATGTTCTTTTCCAGGCTCAGGCTCCCCCAACAGGGAAGCATGTGTCAGAGGCAGGCTCCTTAGCTCCTCCAGCTTCTGTTGAGCCTTCTGGAGGGCTGCCCTCAGCCATTCCTCCTGTTCCATCCCGCTTTGGCCAGCCACGAACAAATAGCCTGTTGCTATGACCGCCACGGCCAGGAGGGTTGCAGCCACAAGCACCTCCAAGAGGCTGAATCCCTTGGGATCCCTCCTTTTTTTTCTTTGGAAAGAGTTTGACTCAAGGCAGCCGGCCCGCTCTGCCTGGGCATGCTCGGGCCTGGCTCCATTGCCAAGATCCAAGCTCCTGGGGCCCCAAGCCCCAAAGATTTCAAGAAGGCTCAATAAAAAGCCTCCCAACACAAACCCGTACTTTTCCCGAACACCTGTTTCCTTGGGGGCCACACCCCCAGGGCATACCTACTCATTTCCACTGCCAAAGGGAAGATGAGGCTCCATCCCGGCATGAATGGGCTTGTCCCTGGATATGCTTGAGTCAGCCAGCCTTATCCACCCATGGTTTATGATGGAGGCTAATCCAGTTGCTCTTCCCATCTTCCCCTGGGAGTTGAGTTGATGTTATAGACGTACCTGAGGAATCCCGAGGCCGGAAGTCCCTCTTTCACACCCTGGGAATTCACCCAGGCCGTAACCGTGAAGCTCTCCTTTCCGGAGACCATGGAAACCTCGTAATCAAAAAGCTCCGACTCCTTGACATCCACCCTAAGTCTTTCCAAGAAATCCTGATAACTGTTCCTGGAGACAGCCAGAAAAACTCCGTTTCTCTCTGCATAGGCCTTCTCGGCTGCCACTATGGCCCCGATCATGGAGCGGGCTTCAGAGGCCTTGGTCTGTTTGATATATCTCTGGTATATGGGCATTGCTATGACAGCCAGGACCCCCACCAGCAAGATTACCACCATCATCTCTGTGAGAGTAAAGCCCCGGCCCGTGCTTCTCCAAAGCATCTCAGGGCAACTCCGCCATGGGCCGGGGGGTTTTGAAGGGCAAAAAAACAAGACACGGATCATATAAAAGGACACCAGGCTTCTCCGGATCCTGCCTGTTTCCAGGACCGGCCTTTACCAACATCTCTCATGGGCTTGCCTCTGTGGCCCAAGAAATTCTTCCCAGCCCCGGTCAAGCCTTAAGGTACACGGGCTAGGGGCTAAAAAGTCAAATCCTGCTTTGGCTCAATCCCCTGCACTATCTCCAATGTAAAACTCTAAAGGTATGTGCTCGTCTACCGGCTTACCCAAGTATCTGCTGAACCCTTAAAGCATTGTCCGGCTTTGCCAAACAGTGTCTCTTAGCTTCCTGATGCCGGGATCATGTCATCCGTTATGCATTCCTTGTCACTGCTCCATTTTCCCACAGGAGTGGTTGCTGGGTCATAGGTGTACTTTATCCAGCACTTGGAGTAGTCACTTCTGTATTGGGCGGTGGCAGTGGCTGTGACCTCGAATTTGGTGTTGGGAGGTCCTCCTGAGGCCGTGACAGAGTAAGTGAAATACTTGGTATCCGATAGGTCTAAGCCTTTGGCCTTGAAGTCCTCGGGCTTATCTGCACTGTAAAACCCCTGGGCCGGCACTCTTTGCATCTCCAGTTTCTCAGAGGTGATGATGGCGCCGATTATGCTTGTGGCCTCTGTGATCTTGGATTTCTCCACATATCCTGTGTAAAGAGGCACCGCCACCGCAGCCAATATTCCAACTATGATGATGACCACCATCATCTCCACCAGAGTAAAACCCCGTTGCTTCTCTTTTTCCTTGTCTTTGTTGCCTCTCATATCCCCTCTCCGCAAGAATGCTTGAATGAACTCCTGCCAGGCCTAGTAGCAATCCCCGTGCCAGGTTGCATGCTAAACGAGATCAAATTTTTTAGATCTATAACTAGTTGAATCTTTTCGAATTTTCTGGATCAGGCCGAGAGCTTCCATCATCGGGGCACAAAGTGGGGGCAATTCCTTGGGCCATCTAGTAAATCTTTCTTGACGTCATATGTAAAAATATATTTACGAGGAGTTCTCAGATGCCAGGCCATAGCGCATCATCTTGTTGTGCAAGGTCTGGCGCGTGATACCCAGTAGCTGTGCTGTTTCCTGCCTCCTCCAGCCTGTCTTGGCCAGGGCCTGGGATATGAGTTCCCTCTCTAGCCTCTCCATCTGCGAATTCAAATCCAGGCCCGGCTCCAGGTTAACATTGTACTTGGGCTCCAGCTCGGCTTGTCCCCTCATGGACTCAGGGAGCAGCTCCGGGGTGATGACCCCCTTCTTGCACAGCACCACGGCCCTCTGGAGGGTGTTCTCCAGTTCTCTTACGTTTCCAGGCCATCTGTAATTCAGGAGCACCTCCATGGCTTCCTTGGAAAGGCTCACCTCCTTGTTGAAGGCACGATTGTACATGTCCAGAAAATGCTCGGCCAGGAGGGGAATGTCCTGGGTTCTCTCCCTGAGGGGGGGCACCCTGAGGCTCACCACATTGAGCCTGTAGTAAAGATCTTCCCTGAATCTGCCCTGCCTGACCAGCTCAGGCAGGTCCTGGTTTGTGGCAGCCATCACCCGCACGTCCACAGGAATGCTGGAGACACCTCCCAGTCTCTCCAGGGCATGTTCCTGGAGAAAACGAAGCAGCTTGGCCTGAATGGCCAGTCCCATATCCCCTATCTCATCCAGTAGCACACTGCCGCCATTGGCCCTTTCAAACCTGCCCAGTTTTCTCTCAGTGGCACCCGTGAAAGCCCCCTTCTCATGGCCGAAAAGCTCGCTTTCCAGCAGTGTGTCTGGGATGGCCACGCAGTTTATCTTTACAAAGGGCTTTTCCCTCCTTGGCCCCAGGAAGTGGATGGCTTCGGCCACCAGCTCTTTGCCTGTGCCGCTTTCCCCTGTGATGAGAACCGTCACAGGTACATCCAAAATCATCTCCAACTGCTCGTAAAGAGCCTGCATGGCCGCAGATTGCCCAATGAGTCCCCCGAAGCGCTGCCTGAGCTGTCTTTGGGCTTTGAGCCTCAGGTTTTCTTCTTCCAGGGCCTTGTACATGGCGGCCCTCTTCACCACTATGCGCACCTCGTCCTTGTCCAAGGGTTTGGGAAAATAATCAAAGGCGCCCAGCCGTATGGCTTCCACGCCTATTTCACGGCTGTCAAAGGCGGTTATCACTATGAACTGGGTCCTCAAGCCCTCTCCCCTGGCACGCCTGAGCACCTCCAGGCCGTCCAGCCCCGGCATCTTCACATCCAAAAGAGCCACATCCGGAGCCTCCCTGAGGGCCATCTCAAGAGCCTGGAGGCCGTCATAGGCGCAAAGCACCTGGTGCCCTTCGGATTTCATCAGTTCACTGAGGAAAAAAGACATGGAATGGTCGTCGTCGGCCACAAGAACCCTGAGCTGAGATTTCATGGCTGGGCCCTTCTTCCTTTGCTTACTCCTGGAGGCTGCACATCCATCTGCAGGAGGGGCTTTTCCCCTCTGTGGACCGGGAATCTCATCCTGACCAGGATCCGACCCTCTAGAGGCCCCTCCAGCTCCAATCTGCCTCCATGATACTGCAGGATCTGCTCTGTTATGAGTAGTCCAAGGCCGCTGCCCTTGACCCTCGCGGCCGAACTCACCGTAGCTTCCCTCTCCAGATTCTCATGCGAGGGCTCAGGGGCCGGATTGTCCACCCAGATGACAGCCCAGGAAGATTCTCTTTTGACCCCGTACCTCACAAGACCCCCCCTTGGAGTGGCTTGTAATGCGTTTTTCATGACATTTATGAGAGCCTGTCTGAGCCTCTCTGGATCCCCCATGACCTGCAGCCCCCCTTGGCACTCGACCCTTTGCAGGCCGATCCCCCTGTGGGAAGCCTCCCCTTCCATGAGGATGCCCACCTCCGTGCACAGGGACTCCAACTCCACGGGCTGCCTCTGCCACCTTGTGGGGGAGGATATGTCCAGCAACCTCCTCATGATTGTATCCAGTCGGGCCACCTCCTCCAGAATGGTCTCCACGTACTTTCTTTTCTGGTGGCCCTGGGGGAACTCCTCTTCAAGCAATTGCAGAAGGCCCTTTATGGAGCCAAGAGGGTTCTTGATCTCGTGGGCCAGGCCGCTTACCAGCAGTCCCAGATTGGAGAGCTTCTCCGCCCTCTCGAACTCAGCACGTATCCTCACCCACTCTCCTTCATCAAAGACCCCGGCCACGATTCCCATGAGATGATCCTGCTCAGCCCCCAGCTCGAAGACTCCCATTCTCACAGGGATCCAATCTCCTGTCTTGGTCAGAACCGCTCCCAAAGAAGGCTTGCGGGAAACCTGGGTCTCCTCCTTTGCGATAAGCCATCTATAAAGATCCTTGTTCTCCCCGTGTTCTGGAAAAAGCAGCCGTATGGATTTTCCCTTTACTTCCTCGGAGCGGTAGCCTACGAGCAGCTCCGCCTTGCTGTTGAGGCTGTGAATACGCAGATCATCTTCAAACAGTATTATGGCATCGGTAACACTGCTATGGAAAAATTTCCCCACGGACTCTGCCAGTTCCCGGATGGCCTTGTTCAGGGGCACGAACTCCTGGCTGAGGTCCTCTGGAAGAGCCGGGGCCACCACTCCTTGGGAGATGCGCTGCACCTGCTCCACTGCGCTTTTGAGCTCCCGCCTGAGGGTAAGGGTGAGGGCCAGCCCGGAAAGAAATGCCACCAGTGCCACAACCAGGACCTCGGTTCTTATGTTCAACAGCACCATCTTGATCTGATACGGGGTTACGGGCCTTGGGGAAAGGGTAAGCTCCCTCAGGTTCCTCTCTATTACGAAATAGCCCACAACCAAGATCAGCAAAGTAGTAAAGACCTGGATGGCTATTCCCAGGCGCACCCCGGCTATTCTTTTGAGGGCTTTGGTCATGCTTTGACCTCGCAATATCCCCAAGGGCCCATGTCAGGAGGCCTCCGGGATTTCTCAAGGACCCCCCAAGCTAAACCCCTAGAGGAAGCTGCCTGCCCCACAGAAGACTCAGGCTCCATGGAGCAAACCAAAACAGCTCCCTGAAGTCAAGAGATGATCTGCTTCAAGGCTGGAAAATATGGACTCATGGAGCTTGCCAAGCCATTACAGCCATTCCCACAAGAAGCTCAGGCAAGCTTGGGCCAGTGGTCATGGAGATGTTAGAATAAAAGAGCTTTTCAGAGGAAGGATTTCCCGCGATTCTCAGCCCCCCAATGGAAAGGAAGCCTGATCTTCCATGACATACAATCAACAGCCCTCTTCCAGAAACAGGTGGCTTCTTCTGGGAAGCGCCTTTTGCGTCATGATGGTCATAAGCATTTACCAGTATTCCTGGTTTCTCTTTGCAGACAGGATCCAGAAGGAACTTAACTGGAGCATGGCTTCTCTGGGACTGGTTTACACCATCTTTCACTATACCTCCACCTTGATACTGCCCTTCTCTGGGTTCATAGCGGATACCTACGGGCCTGTGCGAGTTGCCTTGGCAGCATCTTCTATGGTAGGGGCCGGCTTCATTCTTTGCGCCTTTTTCCCTGATCCTTGGAGCTTTCGCATCTTTTACGGCTTGGGGGGAATAGGCGGAGGGATTCTGTACGGTCTTTCCACAGCCACTGCCATCAAGTGGTTCCCGGATAGGAGGGGCTTTGCCTCAGGCCTCGTTGTGTTCGGCTTCGGGGCAGGCACGGCCATCTTCAACCTGGTGATAGAATGGCTTCTGGAACACCGGGGGTTGTCCCTCACCATGCTTTGGCTTGGCATGGGCATGCTGGCCACACTCATACCTCTTTCAGTTCTGTACCGATATCCCAAGTCTTCTCCTCGAGTCGTTTCCCCTCAGGAGGCAGCCCCGGCTTTGCCTAGAAGCTACAGACCACTGGAGATGCTCAAGACCTACCAGTGGTATGTGATCTATTTCTCCTTCAGCCTCACGGTCTCTGTGGTGCTCATGTTCGGGGCACAGCTGAAGACCATGGCCCGGGATTACCAACTGCCTGATTCTTATTTCCACGCCCTCTTGGTGCTCTTTCCTTTGGCCAATGGCCTGAGCAGAGTCCTGGCCGGAGCGGTTTCGGACAGGCTTGGCAGGGAAAAAAGCATGGCTTTGTTCTACCTTCTCTTGGGAGGAAGCGTATGGGCCCTGCTGGGCTTGGGGAACATTCCACCGCTGTTTGTGACCTTTGTATTGCTGGCTTCCCTGATGGGAGGAGCTCCCTTTGCCCTTTATCCGGCCACCATAGGAGACTATTATGGGACCAAATATGCCACTGCCAACTACGGCCTCACCTATACTGCCAAGGCCTGGGCCGGGCTCATCTCAGGGTGGCTAAGTGGATACCTCTTCAGCAGGTTGGGCTCCTATGAAGTGCCTCTTCTGACAGTGGCAGCAGGCAGCTTCCTGGCCGCCTTGCTCTCCAGTCCCCTCATACTCAAGCCTCCGAGCAGAAAGGTTTGCTCCAGCCCCCGCGGCGAAGAAGTGGGCTGAGGCCTCCTGCCTCCACCAGCTCCATCATGAACCTGGGAAGGGGCTTGAAATTGTACGCTTCGCCTGTGCGCAGGTTTAACAAGAAACCCCGATCCAGCTCCAGACGAACTGGATCTCCCCTCTGAATTCTCTGGGCAGCTTCTGGGCATTCCAAGAGGGGAAGCCCCAGGTTGAAGCCGTTTCTGTAAAATATCCTGGCAAAGCTCTGGGCCACCACAGCTGCTACCCCGAGGGCCTTGAGCACCCCGGGGGCATGTTCCCTGGATGAACCACAGCCAAAGTTCCTGCCTGCCACCACCAGATCCCCAGGCCTCACAGATCTGGCGAATTCAGGATCCAGGTCCTCCAGACAGTGAGGCGCCAGGAGACTCAAGTCTGCAGTGGTGAGATATCTGGCAGGTATGATCTGATCTGTGTCCACATCGTCTCCAAAGACCCAAGCCTTTCCTTCGTATTTCACCTTTTCACCTCCAAGGGCTGTTATGTTCCTTGCTCTGCTCAGGAGACCACCTCACCAGGGTGGGCTATTCTGCCTGCCACGGCAGATGCGGCTGCCACAGCCGGGCTGGCCAGATACACCTCACTGTCAGGGTGACCCATTCTGCCCAAGAAGTTCCTGTTGGTGGTGGAAACACATCTCTCCCCCTTGGCCAGTATGCCCAGGTGCCCTCCCAGACAAGGACCGCAGGAAGGAGGACATACCACAGCGCCTGCCTCCAGGAAGACCTGCAGAAGACCCTCCTTGAGGGCCTGGGCATAGATTCCCCTTGTGGCCGGGATCACAAGGAGCCTGGTGGTTTCTGCCACCTTCTTGCCCGCCAGGACATGGGCGGCTGTCCTGAGGTCCTCCATGCGGCCGTTGGTGCAGGAGCCTATGACAACCTGCTGGATCTCCACCCTGTGGAATTCCTCAACGGGCCTCACATGGGAAGGAGAGTGAGGAGCTGCCACAACAGGTACCATGCCTGAGGTGTCATATTCCCTCACCTGTGTGTATTCAGCCCCGGGGTCAGCAGATAAGATCTCCCACTTGCCTGCCACGGCGTTGCCCAGGTAATCCAGGGTGATACGGTCCACATGGAAAAGACCTGCCTTTGCCCCTGCCTCTATGGCCATGTTGGCCATGGTGAAGCGGGCCTCCATGGAAAGGCTCTCCAAGGCCTCCCCATGGAACTCCAGGGCCATGTAATTGGCCCCGTCCACCCCCAGATCAGCTATGGTATTCAAGATGATATCCTTTCCTGTGACCCAGGGGCCCGGTTTCCCATGGTATTGCAGCCTTATGGTGCCAGGCACCCTCAGCCAGGCCATGCCCGAGATCCAGGCAGCTGCTATGTCCGTGCTTCCCACCCCAGAGGCAAAGGCTCCCAAGGCCCCGTACGTGCAGGTGTGGCTGTCGGCTCCCAGCACCAGTTGACCGGGGCCCACCAAGGCCCTCTCGGGCAGCAAAGCATGGGCTATGCCGTCGGTCTCGAAATAGAGCTTGATGCCTTGCTCTCTGGCAAAATCACGGCTTTCTCTCACCTGCTCTGCAGAGGCGATGTCTTTATTGGGTGTGAAATGGTCCATCACAAGGGCTATTCTCTCGGGCCTGCAGACTCTGGTACCACCGGCCTCTTTGAATGCTCTTATGGCAAGGGGAGCGGTGATGTCGTTAGCCATGGTCAGATCCACTTGGGCTAGGATCAGCTCCCCAGGCTCCAGCTTCTGATCCCCTGCGTGGCGGGAAAGAATTTTTTCCGCCAGGGTCATTCCCGTTGGTTTTCTCCTGTGCATTCCAACTTCCCCTTTCACATGTCTTCCTTTATCTTCACCGGGTAACGCTTCCTGTACTCCAGGCGGTTGAGAGCATTGACGTATGCTCTGGCACTGGCCACGATCACGTCAGGATGGGTGCCTTGGCCCACCACCTCATGACCATTGGCCTCCAGCCTCACGGTCACCTCACCCTGGGCATCAGATCCCCCGGTTATGGCGTTTATGGCAAAACGCTTCAGCCTCGCCTTTGCCCCAGCTATGCGCGCTATGGTCTGGAAGGTGGCATCCACCGGGCCAATGCCGAAGCCTGCCCCGGCGTGCTCCACTCCGTCTATCTCCAGCTTGACGCTGGCGGTGGGCACGGTGACGCTTCCGCTTGTGACATGGAGATAGTTCAATTTGTACCTGGCCGGCATTCTCAAGACCTCGTCTTCCACCAGGGCTTCCAGGTCCTCGTCGTAAACATCCTTGTTTCGGTCAGCCAGGGCCTTGAAACGTTGGAAAACCCGGTCCAGGTCTTCGGGGGTGAGTTCATAACCCAGCTTTTCCAGCCTGTCCTTGAGGGCATGGCGGCCAGAGTGCTTTCCCAAGACCAGAGAGGTCTGGCCCCATCCCACGCTCTCGGGTCTCATGATCTCGTACGTGCTCTTTTCTTTGAGGATTCCGTCCTGATGGATTCCCGATTCATGGGAGAAGGCATTGGCCCCTACTATGGCCTTGTTGGGCTGGACCGGTATGCCGGTGATGCGCGAGACCATGCGGCTTGTGGGATAAAGGTATTCTGTACGCACCCTGCTTTGCACTCCAAAGTGGTCAGACCTGGTCTTAAGGGCCATTACCACCTCTTCCAGAGCTGCATTTCCCGCCCTTTCCCCTATTCCGTTGATGGTGCACTCCACCTGTCTTGCTCCTGCCCTAACTGCTGCCAGGGAATTGGCCACAGCCAGCCCCAGGTCATTGTGGCAATGCACGCTCAATACCACCCGATCTATACCCCTTACCCTGGAGCGTATCTGGCGGATGAGTCCTGCGAACTCATCCGGCGTGGCATACCCCACTGTGTCTGGTATGTTCACGGTGGTGGCTCCGGCCTCAATGGCAGCCTCCAGAACCAGGAAAAGGAATTCCGGT
This sequence comes from bacterium, assembly GCA_037481695.1. NCBI lineage: Bacteria > bacterium. The sequence goes on from JBBFLE010000015.1 coordinate 59,087, forward strand.
TCAGTTCTAGAAGCATCCATGGGAGAAAATTCCACATCAGAACACATGCTTCTGGCCAGGCGCACCATCTCAGTGGCCCATTGAAGCACTTCCTGCCTTTCTTTCTTGAGCTGGTGACGAAGGTGTATGTCCGAGGTGGAAAGAAATACGTGAAGCCCTGGCCGTCTGGCCTTCTTCACAGCCTCCCAGGCCCTTTCTATGTCTGCCCTTTCACAGCGGGCCAGGGCCACCACCTTGGCTTCCTGAAGCCTTTCGGCTATTCTTCGCACAGCCTCAAAATCCCCTTCTGAGGCTATGGGAAAGCCGGCCTCCACAGAATCCACTCCCAGCTTTTCCAGCTGCAGGGCCACCTGAATCTTTTCCTCGATGTTCATGGTGGCACCCGGAGATTGCTCTCCGTCCCTGAGAGTCGTGTCGAATATGCGTACATGCTCTTCCATGCCCCACCCTCCTATCCTCGATCAACTTTTTCCAGCAGCTCACAGACTCGGCTGCCCACCTCAGAGGTGGACATCCCCATCTGTCCTGCACCCATTCCCTTGAGTTCTTTGACAACTGCCCTTACTGCTGCCTGGATTCTTCGGGCTGCGGCCTGCTCCCCCAGCTCTTCCAACATCATGGCCGCTGCCTGGATGGCAGCCAGGGGATTTATGACGCCCTTCCCAGCGTGTCTTGGGGAAGAGCCGTGAATAGGCTCGAACATGGAAACACCGCCCGGGTGTATGTTGCCAGAGGCTGCTATTCCGAGCCCTCCCTGTATGGCTGCACCCAGATCAGTGATGATGTCCCCAAACATGTTGTCTGTGACGATCACGTCAAACTGCTCAGGGTTCTTGACCATCCACATGCAGGTGGCATCCACGTGGGCGTACTCGGTCTCCACGTCTGGATACTCGCTGGCCAGCTGATGAAACACCCGGTCCCAGAGATCAAAGGTATAGGTGAGCACGTTCTTCTTGCCGCAGAGGGTAAGCTTTTTTTTCTTGTTGCGCTTCCTGCTCAGTTCAAAAGCATAGCGCAAACAGCGCTCCACGCCCCTTCTGGTCTGGATGGACTCCTGTATCGCCACTTCAAAAGGAGTCCCTCTTGCCATCACCCCACCGGCCCCGGTGTAAAGGCCCTCGGTGTTTTCCCTCACAACCACGAAATCGATGTCTTGAGGTGTCTTGTCCTTGAGGGGAGTCTCCACCCCAGGCAGCAGTTCCACAGGACGCAGGTTTATGTAAAGATCCAACTCAAATCTGATCCTAAGTAGAATCTCCTTCTCCAGAAGACCTGGTTTCACATCCGGGTGCCCTATGGCTCCCAGGTAGATGGCATGCATCTCTTTCATCTTTTCCAGAGCCTCCCCGGCAAGGGTGACACCGGTGCGAAGGTAATGCTCCCCCCCAAAAGGAAACTCCGTTGTAAAGAGTCTAAAACCCTCCAGCCTCGATACTCTGGCCAGGACCTTCAGGCCCTCCTGCACCACCTCTGGTCCCACACCATCTCCTGGAATCACAGCCACTTTATAGGATCTTTCCATCTCTTTCCCCCAGCCCTTCGTTTTTTAAGGCTTCATCTTCCCCAAAAATCAAAAGCCGTCGGTTGCCCGACGGCTCTTTCCCAAAAGAAAAGCCGCGGGCAAGCCCTTTGCCCGCGGCCCTGATTTTTTTTAGCTATTTTCTTACTTCACACCATGGGGCTGCGGGCTGTTGGTAAGGCTAAGGCCCAAAAGGAGCCCAAGCTCCTGTCCCAAAATGAGTCCCAACAACCTTTGGCCCTTTTTCATTTCTTCCTTCCAATACCCAGCCTGAGAACATCATAAGAGATGGCACGGCCCCGAGTCAAGCCAGGAAATTTTACTTTGCAACCACCCCTGTCAGAAGACCCTCCCATGTGCCGGTGACCCGCACCTTCTGAATAGTATTACGAAGCTCTCCACCTCCTTGAACCACCACTCTGAAATAGTTATGACTCAGGCCCTCCATCCACCCGGGCCTGCCTTTGGAAGGTCTTTCCAGGAGAACAGAGATGCTCTTGCCTACCCATGAAACCATGGCCTGGTGCCTCCTTGCCCTGGATAGGTCTCTGAGCACTGCTGCCCTTGTTTTCATCTCCCCTGGGGCCAGCTTGGGACCCATGGCATGGGCTGGTGTCCCAGGACGGGGGGAAAAGGGAAAGACATGGAGATACGTCCATGGCATGGATTCCAAGAAATTCAAGGTTTCCTGGAAGTGTTCCTCCTTCTCGCCTGGAAAACCTACCATCACGTCTGCACCCAGGCTCAGATGGGGCACTGTCTCCACAGCCTCCAGGATCCTGGATTCATAATGGGCCTTTGTGTAAGGCCTTTTCATGAGTTTCAGCACCTCCCCGGAGCCGCTTTGGAGGGGCACATGGAGATGAGGACATACCCTCTTGTTCTGGGCCATGAGCTGCAATAGCCCCTTTTCCAACTCCTGGGGCTCTATGGAACTCAGTCTTATGCGGGGGATGGTGCACTCCTGGAGAACCTGCTCCAGCAGTCTCAGCAAAGAGGTGGGAGGCTCAAGATCTCTACCATAGGAGCCCAGATGGATCCCTGTGAGCACCACTTCCTGGATGCCTGCTTTTTCCATGAGCTTGAGGGCCCTGGAGATGGAAGCCGGGGATCTGGAGCGGCTGCGCCCCCTGGCCTTGGGCACTATGCAGTAAGAACAGGCTCCATTGCATCCATCCTGCACCTTGAGAAATGCTCTTGTTCTGCCTGGAATCCCTGCCAGCCTCTCCCCCCAGAGCAGCTCCTCCCGGCAGACTCCAGTTCCCTCCATGCCCAATCTGGCCAGTATTTGATCCACCAGGGAGTCCTTGTTTTGGTTTCCCCAAACCAGATCCACCTCAGGCATGGCCTCCAGGCTCTGTGCGAAGACCTCTGCCTGGCAGCCTGTGGCAACGATTAGAGCCTGGGGGTGCCTGGCCTTGAGGCTTCGGATCAACTGCCTGTTTTGCTTGTCCGTGGCAGATGTGACTGTGCAGGTCTGCACCAGGATCAAAGAAGGATTCAGGCCCTCTTTTGTCCTCTCCAGGCCTGAGTCCTCCAAGGCTCGGGCCAGAGATGCTGCATCGAACTGATTCACCTTGCAGCCAAGGGTCTTGATCAGAAATCCGGGCCTTTGTCCCACAGCCCCTCCGGATTTGTGCAAAAACTTTTCACCTCTGCTCCACCTGACTCCAAAAGCCCCACCGAGTCATCTCAGTCTCTAAGCACTTCCTCTATCCAGCCTCCGCCCAGGACCTCCTCTCCCTCATAAAGCACAGCCGCCTGCCCGGGGGTGATGGAGGATTGAGGTCTGAAAAATGTGACCCGGAAACGGTTTTTTCCAAGGGGATCAACTCGAGCTTCAGCTGCCTTGTGCCGGTAGCGGATCTGAACCTGGCAGTAAAACTCTCTGGCAGGCGCAACACCTCCTACCCAGGTTGCCTGTCCTGCCACCAGCCCTCTGGAAAGGGTGCTTTTCCTCGGTCCCACCACTATCCTGGCCTCCTGGGGCAGAACTCTTAGAACATAGAGGGGTTCTCGCCAGGGAATTCCCAGCCCCCTTCTCTGCCCCACTGTAAATCTGGATACCCCTTGGTGAGTGCCCAACTCTACACCTTTTTCGTCTGTTATTTTTCCAGGAGAGTCCTCGGCAGAGCCCAGATAATCTTTGAGGAACTCTCTATAGTCTCCCCCTGCCAGAAAACAGACTTCCTGGCTCTCCCTTTTTCGGGCCACTGGAAGCCCCCAGTTGGAAGCAAGTTCTCTGACCTGGGCCTTGCTCATCTCCCCCAGAGGCCAAATGACCCTCTTTAGCTGTTCCTGGCCCAAAGGGAACAGGAAATAACTTTGATCCTTGGATTTGTCTGAGCCCCGCAACAACCTCAAAGGTTCGCCGGCAGCACCCCTCAGGAGCCTGGCATAATGGCCTGTGGCCAGTCCTTGAGCCCCGTTTTGGACAGCCATCTCCAAGAGCGCCCCATATTTTATCCATTGATTGCAACGGATGCAGGGGTTGGGGGTCCTGCCTGTCAAGTAAGAGCCCACAAATTCCCCTATTACCTTTTCCCGGAAGGCCTCTCTCAGGTTCACGGTCCTGAAGGCCACTCCCAGATGCTCAGCCACGCGCCGGGCATCGGCCATGTCCCCAGGAGAACAGCAGGTAGCCCTCTGACCGCGTGGGACAAGCCCGCAATCCCAAAGCTCCATGAACACGGCTTCGACCCGCAGGCCTTGGCGCACCAACAAAGCGGCGGCCGTAGCACTGTCAACGCCGCCGCTCAAGGCCGCCCATACAGCTTTGCCCCAAGAGCCCATGAACCAAGCCACCGCAAGTCAAAGCATGGCGGTTTGCATGGCACGGCTGGGGCATACAGGCATGCAAAGACCGCAGCCGCTGCAAAGTTTGTTGTCGAAACGAACTTCCATGCTAGGAGGATCCATATGAAGGGCATTGGTGGGGCAAATGGCCGTGCAAGCCCCACAGTGATAGCACAGCTCTTCGTCCCTCTGAACATCCCTTTCCACGGGCTTGACCGTGATCCCGCAATCTTTGAGGTACTTGACCCCCCGGCGGTAATTGGCCTGCGGACCTCTCAACTCCATGACCATGTAGCTTTCCTGCCTGGGCAACACCTCTGCCTTCAGGATGTTGAAGACCAGGTCATAGTCTTTCACCAGCCTGTAAACAATGGGTTTATCCCAGGTGGACTTGGAAAAATAGAGGACGATTTTCTTGGAAACTTCCTTGGTCATGGCTTGCCCCCGAGTATCATGAGTGGATGATACACTACCTGTCTTGTATGATAAGCCCAATCCCTGGAGGCTTTCAAGCTGGCCTTGCTCTGGGAAACACTATGTGATATCAAGATATATGATCTTGTGGAAGGAAGCAGGGGCTGCCTCAGGGCAGCTTCTGGATCTTGTTTTATGGCCAGAATCGCTCCTTTTTGCGCGTGGCGCTACAATCCCCAAAAGATCTCCGAGCTTTCCAGGGTAACCTCACCCCCTTATGATGTCATTGACCGAAAGCAGCAACAGGAACTCCACAGGCGACACGCCTTCAATGTCATCAGGCTGGAGCTGGGCCAGGAGCTCCCAGGGGACAACGAGAAGGAAAACAAGTACAGCAGGGCTGCCAGATTCTTGAAACAGTGGCAGGAGTCAGGAGTGCTCCTCAGGGATCCCAGGCCCTCTATATATTTGTACCATCACCGGTTCCAGGGCCTCAACGGAGACAAGATCATCAGAAGGGGACTGGTGGTCTTGCTTTACCTGGAGCCACTGGGAGGAGGAGTTGTTTTCCCCCACGAGGAGACCTTCCCGAAACATAAGAAAGATCGTCTGGCTCTTCTAAGGGCTTGCAGGGCCCAGTTCAACCCGGTTTTCTCCATTTTCCCTGATCCTGGAGCAGAGGTAAGGAAGCTCTTGGAGCCGCCCCCAAGGAATCCGGACATGCTGGTTTGCGACGACTCGGGAGTGGATCACCTGGTCTGGGTTCTGGATGATCCCAGGTTGGTAAGAGAATTGACTCAGGCCATGGCCCCAAGGCCCATCTTCATAGCTGACGGCCATCACAGGTATGAAACCTCTCTTCGCTTCCAGTCTGAAGAGAAACAGAGCCATGATCCTCTGGCCCCCAGTAACTGGACCCTGATGTACCTGGCCCCCATGGAAGACCCCGGGCTGATAGTGTTTCCCACCCACAAGCTAGTGAGAGGCTTGAGCAACTTCAGCCAGCAAGAGTTTCTTGAAGGTCTCAAGAGAGATTTTTGCCTGGATGAGCTTCCCTTTTCAGGGGGAGGCGAGCTTCAGGCCCGCAAGGAACTCTCGGCCAGAATGAGAAGATCCCTTCCAGAGAGCCTCTCCATTGGTTTGGCCCTGCCAGGCATGGAATCTTACTGGCTCATGCGCCCCAAGAGTCTATCTTGGGTGGAGGATTCTTTGAGTCACCTGCCCCAGCCCCTCAGAAGGCTGGATGTGACCCTGTTGCACGAGCTCATACTAAAAGAAAAAATGGGGATCGACATAGCAACGCAGGGGCAGGCGCACCTTCTTTTCTCCCACAATCTGGGAGAAGCCTTGGAGACGGCATCCAAGAAAAAGGTACAGGCAGCTTTTCTCATGAACCCTATCCCCATAGAGGCTTTGAAGAAAGTGGCTGCAGCAGGATGCAAGATGCCTCAGAAGGCAACCTATTTTTACCCCAAGTTGCTCTCCGGGCTCCTGATTCGTACGCTGGATACACAAGACGGTCTTACCCAGGGTTTCTAGCCCGGATTCTTCTCAAGGTTCGGTAATGCTGGAGGCTAAGCCCCCACCGCTACATCCACACAAGATGTTAAAGGGGCAGTGCCTGATGGAAGAGATCAAGCTGTATCTGAGCATAGGTCAGTTAATGGGATGGCTTGCAGATGACCCCCATTGTTTACCAATCATGAAAGATGCAAGCTTCTTTGGCCTGTCTTCCGAGGGCCTACAACAAGGGCAAGGCATAAGTAAAAAGAACCTCTCTTTGCACCAGACAGGAGGCTAGAGTGGATCCAGCCCTGTGTCCCAGAGAAGATGAGACCTTGGATGGGCTCTTCCAGGGCAGACTCAAGATTCTTCAGAAGAAGGCGGGGTACCGCTTTTCCATGGATCCAGTGCTCCTGGTTTATTTTGCCGGGAATCTCCGAGGCGGCCGAGTCTTGGATCTGGGAACAGGCTGCGGGTTGATCCCCTTGATCTTGGCCCGCAGGGGAGATGTGCGAGAGGCCTTTGGTATAGAGTTGCAAGAAGAACTTGTGGAAATGGCAGGCAGGTCTGTACTCATCAATGGGCTTGAAGACAGGGTCAGAATCCTCCAGGGTGACTTCAGACGCCTAAAGGAGATCTTCCCGCCCCAGTGTTTTGATCATGTGCTGAGCAATCCCCCTTATCATGACCCCAGGGAAGGCAGGAAGAGCCCCAGCAATGAAAAGGCCCTTTCGCGCCACGAGCAGGAGGGCTCCATCGAGGAGCTGGTTCAGGCAGCCAGATATGTTCTTGGCACCAAGGGAAGGCTCTGGCTGACTTATTGTCCTTCCCACATTGGAAAACTTTTCAAGGCCCTGGAGGCTGGCGGATTTGCCCCACGCACCATAAGGTTCGTGCACGGCAGGGTGGAGTTGCCAGCCAGCATGACTCTGGTAGAGGCCGTAAGGGGAGGCAAGGGCGCTTTGCGGGTACAGGCCCCTCTCATACTTTACGAACAAGACAAGAATTACACAGAAGAACTCCAACGGGTGTACGAAATGATCTAGCCAAAAGTATTCTCCAGGATCAATGATATCCCAGGCATGTCCTCAAAAACCCTTGGCACTCAACCATCTCTAGGCTGGATCAAAGAAGTTTCCCATAAAGAAAATCAGGCTTTGTTTTGGCAAAAATCAGCTAATCCCTGGATCTCGTAAAGCCAGCCCAGGCAGGAAAGCGCCCTGGGAAACACTCTATCTGGCATTTTTCCCTGGACCAGGAGAATTGTGTGGATCCGGGTCATGCTTTGGCTTTGGGAGCTCACCTTCTTTGCCTGGCCTTGAGGTGATGCTCCAAAATACGCTTGAGCCTGGCCTTCAAGGCCGGATCTTGGATTTCCTCAACGGTATTTTCCACCCATTGCCTCTGCTCGTGGCTCAAGGATATTTCCAGGGGCTCTTGAGCTGAGGCCATGGCCCTTCTGGATGCAGAGCTCCTTACGCCTCGCAGTGTAAAGCGGATATCCACTATCTGATCCCCACCTGCCAGCTCAGCCACCCTTTCCAGGAGATCCCTCTTTTGAAACTGAAGTTCCTGCATCCAGAGGGGCCCTGCCACCCTCACCAGGAGCACTCCTTTTTTCACAGACACGGGCCAGCACCTGCGAGCCAACAAAGGGCCTACCACACGGGGCCAGCTGCGAAACAAGGTTTCATGTTTGAGCCTTCCCTCCAGTCCCCCCTCTCCCATGACCCTGGCCAGGATTTCCCCAAGACTCTCCATGTGTTTGTAACTCTCCTGCTCGAGTAAGGACTCCCTTAAATAGCATTGCTCGGCCGTAGCCATTTACCTGGAGCCCAAGGGAGCCCACCAGATTATACCTTTGATCTGTCTAACAAAAAACACAATCCGCCCCATTTTATCCATCAAGATCCAAGAGTTTAAGGGGCCTGACCATTTACATCAAACAGAGATCTTGAGCACACCTTCAAATCCAAGGGCTCTTGGCCAACAATACCGCTGTACAATACACAAGTTGCTCAGCCCCTTGGAAACAGCAGGCCCAAGAAGGACCTATGACTGCGGGCCTTGAAGAATGGTGGGTATCAGGCAGGTAAAGGTAGTCCCCTGCCCTTGCCTGCTCATCACCTGGATGGATCCCCGCATGCGGTTCAAGGCCTCTTTGGCAATGACGAGCCCAAGGCCCGTTCCATGCTCTTCCAGGGCCTTGGCGTTGGAAGCCCTGAAGAATTCTGTGAAAAGCTGTGGCAGTTCCTCCTTGGGAATGCCTATGCCGGTGTCAGATACCTCCAGCTTGAGCCATGCCCTTCCCTGCCTGGCAAGGCTGATCTTCACCACACCCCCTGAAGGAGTATATTTGATGGCGTTGGAGATGAGATTGCTCAGAAGCTCATCCACCAATCCCTCCTCGGCCAGCACATCTGGGATGGGTTCTCTGATGTCCACCTCCAGCGAAATCTTTTTTCTCCTGGCCTGTTCTGCGTAAAGAGATGAAACCTGCCTTACGCTCTCCCCCAGGTTCGTGGGTTTTAGGGTCTTGTAAGAGGTCTCGGACCTTCTTTGCCCGAGCAGCAGGAGATCCTCTATGAGTTCTCCCATGACACGAAGTCTGCTCTGGCAGCGCAACAGTGCCTCTTGCTGTTTCTGGTTTAATTCCCCCAGGTATCCATCCTGAAGAACCTTTAACATGCTAAGCAGCGCATGCAGAGGAGAGCGAAGCTGATGGGCCGCCTTGTGGAAAAACCAGGTCTTGGTAAGCTCGCTTCTTAGCCTCTCTATGGCCAGGGCGGTCAGGTCTGTCATGAGGGAGAAAAAGGAGGTGTCCTGCTCTGCGAAATGATAGCTCTCATCGCTGTAAACGCAAAAGACCCCCAGGATCCTCTTTTCCACCTTCAAGGGCAGGCAGAGCATGGAGACAATGCCTTCCTTCTGGATATCCTCAGGGTACTGGAAATAGTCCTTCTCCTTTATGCTGCCTATGGAATAGAAGGCGCCCTCTATGATTCTTTGATTTATGGGGCTCTTGGCCACCTCTATGGCCCCCTTGGAGAGGTAATCCTGGCTGAGCCCGTAGGTGGAGGCAAATCTTAGGTACTTCTGCTCCTCGTCCAGCAGTTTTATGGAGCAGGCCTTCACCCCCATTATGGTGGCGGCCAAACGGGTGGCCGAATCCATGAGGCTCTGAAGATCCTTCTCCCCACCCATCTGTTTGACCATCTCGTAAAGGGCCTTGAGCCTTGAACTGGTGGAGTTCAGCTCTGCCGAGACCCTCAGGAGCTCCCTGCCCTTGAGCCTGAGGGAATGCACCACCTGGGTGATGAGAAAAGCACCTGCCAAGAGTGTGGCTCCCAGGGCCCCGAGCCTGGCCCAAACAGCCATTTCCCAGCCCAGAAGGGGCCTCAAACGCGCCAGAATTCCTGCCTCCTCCAGCCATATCATGCTGGCCAGAGCCACAATCACAGCTCCCGCATAGATGAAACAGCTTGTTCTGGAAAGCAAAATCCCGGCCAGGACAACATGCAAGATTACAAAGACCACAAGGGGACTGCCAGAGCCTCCTGTGAAGTATAGGATCAAGAACAGGCCCAGCAGATCCAGACAGATCTGCGCATGGGCTACCAAAGCGAAGGCTGCTACCTCCCGGGTGTCTTTTTGCATCCGTCTTCCCAAGAGGAAAAAGATCATGTTGTAACAAGCAATGCCTCCCAAGACAGCCACCAGGGCATGAAAATCCAAAGCCTCTCCTGCCAGGAAAGCCATCCAACAGCCCAGCAGCCCCAGGCCCACGGCCGCCCATCTCAGTTGCACGAACCAAAAAACCCTCTCCATGAGTTCCCTGCGAAACAATATCTGATCGCGGATGAGCTGGTAGGCCATTGTCATGGGTTGGGTGCTCCTGTGTCATGTGCTGGCCCGGGGCCTGCCCCATTGTCCTGGGTCTTCCCGGCTGCCTTTACGCCTTGATTCCACAGGGCCTCATGCTTGACCCCAACTGGGGCTTTGGAGCTCCATGAATGAAATCCCAGACTGCATGAGATCATTTCAAGAGGCACCGTGACCCAGCCCCTGGCTTTGGAGACGGCCTCCAAAGAGTAGCATGAGTACAAAGCCTGTAGAGTTGCCCCAGGCCTTGTGCCTCTAATAGGCATTTCCATTGAAGATCGATTCTCTTTTGCCCAAAGACAGATTGCCCGTCAAGGGGCAGCCACAAACCTTCAGAGTTTTCCAGCCTCTTTGAGAAAGGCTTCCACAGCTGCCAGCAGCTCTTCGGGCTCGATGGGTTTTTCCAAAAGATGGGCCACCGGCCACTCCATGCCCAGAATATGCTGGAAGCTCTCGGGGCCTTGTTCAGCCATCTTCTGGGGGAATCCTGTGGTCATGATAATGGGGATTGCTGCGAATCGGGCATCCCCCTTGAGACGAGCAGCCAGGTCGAAACCCTCGGTGTCTGTATTCATCATAACATCCAGAAGAATCAAGTCAGGCGGTTTTTCCAGGATGCGGCTGTAGCCCTCCTTTCCATCATGTGCGGTGCGCACCTTGAAGCCTCTGCTCTCCAGGATTATCTTCATGGAAGCCACCAGATCCCTGTCATCGTCTATGATAAGGATATCTCCACCTGGACTCATGAGGACCTCCTTGACCCGAATTATTGGCCAGGATGGGTGAGGTCGGGTCAGTGCCCACAAAGCCCATCCCAAAATAAGCCCTTCTCAGCCTCAAGGCACGAGCAGATCCCAAATGCAAGATCAGGCCTCACTTTGCCATGAATCAGTTCCTCTCAAGATCCCCTAACCTTAGTCCCCACTGTCCCCTTTTCGGGAATTATTTGGGTTAGAAAGGCTCTCATGGCCTTGGGCCTCTGCCCCAGCAAGGCCCTTGGGCTGACATCAATGGAAAGCAAAAAGCCACTAAGGAAAAAACCACCATATCCTGCACTTATTCTAGATCCCCTGGAAGACTTGGGCATTTCTCATTCTCCCTGAAGGAGTTCATTCAGCATGGCCCCAGATACCCCGAGGCCAGAAGCTTTCAATTCCCAAGAAGTTCTGTCTCTTGGGACAATCCGGCTCAGGAAGGCCTCTATCTCCCTTTGGGCGCGTAAAGCAAGGCAAAGGGTCATGGAACTCATTTCTTGGCCCTGTGCAAAGTTTTCCCCTCTTATGGACACCAGCCAGGTTTCTGGACATGAACCTCTGGCAAGTCTAAGGAGCCACAGCAGAGTGGCCGGATCCATATGATGGCTGAAGGCTGAAGGGGTGGGCCTGGGCTCCAGTTTCCTCCATTGCACGCCATGGCAGGTGTCCTCTGCAGAGGCATCCACCAAAATAAGCATGGAGGCGTCCCCCAGATTCTCCAGAAGCCCCTCTTCCAGCTGGTGGTAAAGGAAAAAACGCAGCCACGGTTTGGGACCCAGAGAAGACCTCAGACGTTGCACCACCAGGGGCCCCACCCCGTCGTCCCCTCTTTGGGTGTTTCCGTATCCAACTATGTGGACCCTGCCCTCCATGGCCTGTTCGCCCTCATGAATTCCGCCTCAGTTCCAAGACCCGGTCTCCCTGGGGGTTTATCAGCTCTATGAGCAAAGGCATCTGGCCCAAGGCATGGGTGGAGCAGGAAAGACAGGGGTCATAGCAACGTATGGCGCCCTCCACTCGGTTCAGAATCCCCTCCTTTACAATGCCTCCATGAATGTAAGTGCGGGCCACTGAGGTTATGGCACGGTTCATGGCCAGGTTGTTGTGACCTGTGGCCACAATGAGATTCACATCTTCAATGACCCCATGGGAATCCACCCTGTAGTGGTGTATGAGGGTGCCTCTGGGCGCCTCCACCACTCCCACCCCCTCTTCTTGGGCTGGTCTGGGCACTGTGATCCTGACATCCTTGGAGCAAATCACCTCTGTCTGGAGCAACTCTTCTGCCTTTTCCAGAGCGTAGAGAAGCTCCACCAGCCTGGCGTGATGGTAATACAGGGAACCCTGGGGCAGACCGCAGCCTGCTGAAGCACGAAAAGTCTCAAGAGCTTTCTGTGCTCTGGGGGTGGTAATACCGCTGGCTGTGTTGAGCCTGGCCAGAGGCCCCACCCTGTAAGAACCCTCAGGATACCCATCGGGTTTGAAGTAAGGAAACTTCAGGTACGACCACGGCTCCACCTTTTCTCCTATGTATTCCAGGTAATCCCTTGGGGCAAAACGGGCCTTGGGTTCTCCTGCCGGACCCGAAATCTTGATTTCACCGTCGTATAAAGCCAGATTGCCATTCTCGTCCACAAGACCCGCATAATTGGAGGGAAAGGATGCGAATCCAACTGCCTCATCCTTGTTTTTCTCCCACCAGTTCTGGAAAATCTCCATGGCGCAGGAAAAGGCCCTGTACATCTCTGGGAAGCCCTCAAGGAGTTGATCCCTGTCCTGGGGACTCAGGGCATCGCTTACTCCCCCTGGCACGGCGAATACCGGATGGATCTTCTTGCCCCCCAATCGCCGGATTATCTCCTGCCCGAAGCTCCGCAGGCGGATGCCTTGGATAGCTGCTTCCGGAAACTCCTGGAGCACCCCCACCACATTTCGCTTGGCTGGGTGCGCATCCCAGCCCAGCAGGAGGTCCGGGCTAGCCAGATAGAAAAAATGAAGAGCATGGGACTGGATGTACTGGCCCATGTGGAGCAGCTCCCTCAGGAGAATGGCAGCCCTGGGGATCTCCACGCCCAGAATGGCGTCGCATGCTTTGGCCGATCCCAGCTGGTGGCTCACCGGGCAGATGCCGCATATGCGCTGGGTTATTGCTCCCATCTCTTCCATGGGCCTGCCCTTGCAGAACCGCTCGTAACCCCTGAACTGGGTCACATGAAACCTGGCCTCGAGCACCTCTCCTTGCCCGTCCAGGTGAATGGTCACCTTGCCATGACCCTCCAGCCTGGTTACAGGATCTATGGTTATTTTTCTGAGCTGGGCCATGTCTTGACCTCCTCAATCGAAATGGAGCAAGGCCGCAGGCAGGGCCTCTGGCCGCCCCTGGAGGATTCCTTTCAGGCACTGAGCTATGGCCTCGGGTGAGGGTGGACACCCCGGCACATAGAGATCCACCTGGACCACCTGATTGGCCGGAAGCACCTTGTCCAGGAGCTCCGGAAGATCCGGGTCAGAGGGAATCATTCCTCCCACGGTGGAAAGGGTTTCCACATAGCCGTGTCTGAGCACTTCTTGTTTGGGGATCCAGTTGCGCATGGTGTTTATGCCGCCGAACACAGCGCAGTCCCCCCAGGCCACCAGCAAGCCGCAGCTTTTCCTTAGCTTCTTGAGGATTTCCTCCTGCTCAAGGGTGCCCACCCCACCCTCCACTATACCCACAGCCAGCTGCGGGAACTCATATTCCTTGAAATCCGTGATGGGAGACACGGTTAGTTCCACTTCCTGGAGCACCTCCAAGAGCTTCTCATCCAGATCCAGGAAGGACATGTGACAGCCAGCACATCCCTCCAGCCAGACAGTTGCTATCTTGGGCTTATCCATGGCACGGCCTCCGATTCCCCTTTGATGGGCCTTTGCTCAACTTCTTTTCAGGACAGGTTCATGGCTGCCATCGTTCTTGCTCTGAGGCTCTCCATTGTTGATGGAAGAGCTCTCACGCCGGTTCTGCCAGCCAAAGCCAAAAGTGTCTCCCAGCTGCGACGAACCCCCGGCGGCGGGCTCAACACCTCAGAAACATGCCCCATTTCATGTCCGTCCAGGGAAAGGTAACTGCCTTCCTGCTCCAGCCAAAGCGGCCTTGGCAAGATCACATGGGCCTTGTTCAACAGCTCTTCAGGGACATGGGATCCAATAACGCCTAGAAAATCGGCCCTGGGCACAACCCCGCCCAAACCATGGTTTTGTCCTCCCCCAAGCAGCAATAGACAAGCCCCTGCCCCGCGGGCCTCACTTTCCTCAGGAATGCCAAGGCAGTTGAGCCGTAGCGCACAAGCAGGGTTTCCACCAGGTTTCAAAAGAATGAGCCTTAGCCCATTTTGGGGCAGAAGACCCTTTAGAAGGGCCAGGAACATGACATGTTGCAATGCTGAATATTCCCCTTTCCCACTCAGCTCGGGGCCGGCCACAATCAAGGGATGAAGGGAGTTCATGAAGCCACTGGCAATTTGCTCCACCACCTCCCTGAGCTGCAGGGGAAGTTCCTTCAGGGAGTCTTTTGATCTGATAGGCTCCACCTCCGAGAGGATCCTCCTCCACCTGGTGATGGGGTTGAAGCTGCCTGAGCCTTCGAGGGCCCTGGCCAGCAGAAACCTCACGGCCTCGGCAAGCTCATGGGAGGCAATCTCCGCATGTAGGGTTCTGAAAGCAGAGGAAACCCCAGAACCACCCATGGAGGCCACCCAAGCCCCCCTCTCCATGGACGCTCTTCTGATCATGGAGACCAGAAGAGGATGTGACTCCTCTGGATGGCCCCCCACCAACAATATGAAGTCCGCCTCGGACAGATGCACCCAGGAGCATTCCCTGAGTCCCAGGAAGGTTCTCTCCATTTCTTTAAGGGCGCCTTGAATGGGCAAGAGGGCCTCTCTTTCCAGCAGGCCTGCATGCCCCCCCATCCCCTCTTCCAGCATCTCTTTAAAAAGCCAAATCTCCTCGCAGGAGCAGTCTGCAGAGACCAGACCCAGCAACCCGGCTTTTCTTTGCCTTCCTTGCATCATGCCTGCAGCTAGCCTCTCCAAGGCATCCTCCCAGGTGGTGGGATGCAGTTCATGGTCTTTTCCCCTCACCATGGGCTCAAGTATCCTACCTCCCTTGTTCACCAAAGGCTCGAAACGCCCCTTGCGGCAAAGCTGACCCCTGTCTGGTCTTTGGGTGGAGAGAAGACCGTCTATGCGCATGAGATTTCCATCCCGAACACTGTATTGGCCCTGGCACAGGAGCCCGCACACAGCACATCTGGTTTGAACCACCCGCACAGGCCCTCTCTTGCCCAGCACTGCTTGGTGCGGCCTCAGTCTTTGATACATGGCTCCTGTTGGGCAAACCTGGAGGCACACACCCGAGGAATCGCAGCTGGAGTCCTCCGTGAGATCATTCAAGTCCTTACATATGAGGGTGCGCGCCCCCCTGTTCTGGTAATTGAGCACAGAATTGCCGGCCAGCTCCTTGCAGGCCCTGACACACCTCCCGCACAGGATGCAGCGGTTATGGTCCAGGGCCATGTAAGGGTTTGTGGCATCAATTGGGAACTCCTTGAAAGATGGTGGCACGGTCAGGTGGTCCATACCCAGCTCATAGGCCAGGCTCTGGAGTTCGCAGTCGCCGCTTTGGGCACAGAACATGCAGTAATGGTTGCGCTCTGCAAAAAGGAATTCCAGGATGGTTCTTCGGCTCTCCAAGATGCGCTCATTGCTGGTGACGACCTCCATGCCCTCCCTTACAGGCATGACGCAACTGGCCACAAGCCTTGGAGCCTTGTCCACCTCCACCACGCATATACGACAGCCTCCCCAGTTGGAAAGGGCGGGGTGATGGCACAGGGTGGGGATCCGGATCCCGTTTTCCCGTGCTGCCTCCAGGATAGTCATGTTCTGGGCAACAGTTATCTCCTTATTGTCTATGGTCAATCGCACCGTGGCTTTCTGGTCCATGGATCCGCCTCCTGCCCATCAGGCAACCTGGATGTCACAGCGCATGCAGCGGGAAGCCTCCGCCACAATAATCTGTTCGGGAAGCCCCATTTCCACCTCGGTGAAATCCCGGATGCGTCCCACGGGGTCTTTCTCTGGCATGGCCGCCCTGGGGCCCTGGGGCGTCTCAACCACTTCCATGGGAATCTCTATGTCAAGCTCAAGGGGCTCTGGGAAAGGAGCTTCATTGTTCTTGCTCCTTATGGCAGAGTCGATTTCCCTCGCGGCTGTTTTGCCGGCTGCTATGGCCTTGATCACGGTGTCTGGCCCACTTACAGCATCCCCACCGGCAAAAATCATGGACTCGCTCACACGGGTCTTGCTGCCGGCCAGGGTCTGTATGAGACCTCCTCGGCTAACCTTTATCTCCTCCAAATCAGCTGGGAAAGGTAAGACAGGCACCTGGCCTATGGCCACCAGGACCGAATCCACATCAAGGCTGAACTCCTGTCCCTGCAACGGCACAGGCCTCCTGCGGCCGCTTCCATCGAAATCCCCCAGGGTCATCTTTTGGCAGATAATTCCCCTGAGCCTGGAGTTCTCCCCCAAGAACTTGATGGGTGCTGCCAAGTAGATTATCTTTACCCCTTCTTCTTCTGCTGCTCGGATCTCCTCCTCCTGGGCTGGCATGTCCTGGCGAAGCCTTCTGTAAAGGATAGTCACCTGCCCTGCTCCCAAACGCACGGCACAGCGGGCTGCATCAATGGCAGAGTTACCACCTCCTATGACCGCCACCTTCTCTCCCAGGGCAGGGGGATCCCCAAGGTTTAGCCTTCTGAGGAATTCAACTGCACCGTAGACGCCCTCCAGTTCCTCCCCCTCCACCCCGAGCTTGGTGCTCCTATGGGCGCCCACGGCCACATAAACAGCCTGGAACTCCCTCTTTAGATCATCCCAGGAAACCTCTCTGCCCACCTTGGTGTTGCAACGTAGCTCCACCCCCAGATCCAGGATGGCCTGGATCTCTTTTCTGAGAACCTCCCTGGGAAGGCGATACGCGGGAATTCCCCAAAGCAGCATTCCCCCTGGCTCAGGAAGTTCCTCGAACACGGTCACAGGATAACCCCTGAGGGCCAGCTCCCTGGCAGCAGAAAGCCCTGAAGGTCCCGCCCCCACCACGGCTATGCGTTCCTTTCGGATGGGAAACACAGGCTCCTGCTTGGGCATGGGTGCATGATCTGTGATATAGCGTTTTATGGCCTTTATGTGAACGGGCTCATCCAGAGTGCCCCTGCGACACTTGAGCTCGCATTTGTGGTCGCAGACTCTCCCGCACACGCTGGGGAAGGGATTGGAGCTCAGAAGCACTCTGTAAGCTTCCTCCAGACGGCCCAGACGGGCCAGGGTTACATAAGATGGTATGTCCATCTCCACCGGACAGGTGTGAATGCAGGGGGCTTTGAAAAGAGCCGAGCACACCACGGCAGGGCATCTTTTCTCCCTTATGTGTGCCTCGTACTCGTGGCGGAAATACCTGAGAGTGGAAAGCACGGGATTGGGGGCGGTCTGCCCCAGACCGCAAAGGGACGTGTTCTGTATGATGGAAGCCCATCTCTCCAGGGTCTCTATGTCGCCTTCCTTTCCCTTTCCCTGACATATGCGGGTCAAGATCTCCAACATCTTCTGGGTGCCTACTCTGCAGGGGGTGCACTTTCCACATGACTCGTCCTGGCAGAACTCCATGAAGAACCTGGCCACATCCACCATGCACTTGTCTTCGTCCATCACGATCATGCCGCCGGAACCCATTATGGCTCCTAGCTGAGTGATGGACTCGTAGTCAACGGGTGCGTTGAGATGCTGGGCAGGTATACAACCTCCAGAGGGTCCCCCCAACTGAGCAGCCTTGAAACGCTTGCCTTTTCGGATGCCTCCTGTGATGTCATAGATTATGTTTCCCAAAGGGGTGCCCATGGGTACTTCCACGAGCCCTACGTTCACTATGTCACCGGTCAGGGCAAAGATCTTGGTCCCCTTGCTCCTGAGAGTACCCAAGGAGTTGTACCACTTGGCCCCTTGCAAGATGATCTGGGGGACGCTGGCCAGAGTCTCCACGTTGTTTAACACTGTGGGCTTGCGCCAAAGCCCTTCCAGGGCAGGGAAAGGAGGTCTGGGTCTGGGCATGCCGCGCTTCCCTTCTATGGAGGTCATGAGAGCCGTCTCCTCTCCGCATACAAAGGCTCCTGCCCCTCTGTAGATCTCCAGGTCAAAATCAAAGCCAGAACCAAGGATGTCTTTTCCCAGAAGCCCGTATTTTCTGGCCTGGTCTATGGCCAATCCAAGCCTTTTTACGGCTAGGGGGTATTCGGCCCTGCAATAGATGTAGCCTTGGTGGGCCCCGATGGCCTTGGCCGCTACTATCATCCCTTCCAGCACAGCATGTGGGTCGGCCTCCAGAACGCTTCTGTCCATGAAGGCCCCGGGATCTCCCTCGTCAGCATTGCATAGCACATACTTGACACTGGCCCTGGAGCGGGAGGCGAATTCCCACTTCATTCCTGTGGGAAAGCCTGCACCGCCTCTGCCTCTCAGACCCGAGTCTTTAATTTCCCTGATTATCTGATCGGGAGTCATCTCCCATAGAGCCTTGCAGGCCGCCTGGTAGCCCTGCCGCCCTATGTACTCCTCTATGCTCTCTGCTGCTATGAGTCCTCTGTTTCGAAGCACCCTGGGCTCCTGGTGCCCGAAAAAGGGAATGTCTTTCATGCGATATATGGGTTTACCCGTGGCGGGGTCGTGGTACATCAGTCGCTCCACGGGCCGACCCTTGAGCACGTGCTCATCTATGATTTCCACAGCGTCTTCGGGCTTCAGGTACTGGTAAAAGATGCCTCCGGGATAAACGGTCATGACAGGACCTTGAGCGCAGAAGCCGTTACATCCTGTCTCTATCACCAGAGCCTTTTCCTGGAGGCCTCTGGCCTCTATCTCCGCCTTGAGCCTGGCCATGACTTCCAGGCTTCTGGTGGCATGGCATCCTGTGCCCCCGCAAACCAGCAGGTGACAGGGGTACTCGGGCTGCCCCGCAGTGAAATCATGTTTCAACCTGGGGGCGAGAAAAGAGGCCATCTCTTCGCACAGCTGTTTGAGGCTTTCGGGTGAGAGTCTGCTCATGGCCGTTCTTTCTCCTTTTGGCAACAGCCTTCAAGATGGGGCTCAATCGTACTGCTGAAGAATCCCCTCCAGGTGTGCAGGCTTGACCTGGGCAAAGGTCTCATCATCCACCACCATGGCCGGGGCAAGCCCACACGCTCCCAGACATCGCACCGTCTCCAGAGAGAAGCGGCGGTCAGAGGTGGTCTCTCCGGGATGGACTCCCAGCTTGTTGCACAGTTCAGAAAGGGTGTTTCTGCTGCCCCTGACATAACAGGCAGTGCCCAGGCAGACCCTCACCGTGTGCCTGCCCCTGGGCACCATGGTGAAAAAGGAGTAGAAGGTAACCACGCCATAGACCTCGCTCAATGGCAGGCCCAGACCCTCAGCAACCCTCCTCTGGATGGACTTGGGCAGGTATCCCAGCCTCTCCTGAATTTCTTCAAGCACGGGGATCAGGGAGCCAGGAATACCTTTGTGGCGGGAAATAATGGTGTCCACGGCCGCAAGTTCTTCTTGATTGAACTCATCCTCCAGCGCTCTCTGAGGTGATTTTTCCTGCTGCACGGGATTACCTCCTTGAGAAGACTTTCTTTGCAAGACCATGGGCCGCCAGGGACCTTTCTCGGAAAGCCCCGAGATTTCTTTGAGCAACCCTTGTGCCATGGGGCAGGGGAACTCTTTGCAGATCTAAGTGCTGGAATATTCGAGGAGACAGCCCCTTTGGCCAGCTTGGAGGCAGATGGGCTTGTGTGCCAGGTTTCTTTACACCCTGTCAAACAGTAAGAGAATCCAGGGCTTGACTAATGAAAAGACAGGCATATGATAAGCCCAGGCAAAGGGAGCTTGCAGATGCTGGTTTACGGAATCAGATGGGGATGGGGAAGCCTCTTGGGTTTTGCCATGGGGGGGATCCAGTGGAAAGGAGCCCCATCCACTAGCCCAGAGATGCCCAACCGGGATGCGAGGGCTGGAGTGCTGGCGCAAAACCCCTTGGGTAAAGGCATGTGTGCAAGAAGCTCTCAAGAACATTGCAAACAGATTCTACCCCCCGAGAAGGCTCAGGAAGCCTCTCAAGATGTTTACGACTTCAGGGGTCGGGCAGGCCCGCTCTTTTTTGAACCCAGAGGTCTGCTGGTGGATATCAGAATCTGATCCCTCGCTCGGTGGCAATCGCTGCATATCAGAAAGGCGTCTGTAAATTGGCCATCTTGATTCTTTGTACAGGCGAAGACCCCAAGCCGTGGGTTTCCAGCTTCACCCAACTGGATCCAGAGTGTGACATTAGGGTATGGCCTGATGTGGGCAACCCAGGCCAGGTGATTCTGGCTCTGGTCTGGAATCACCCCAAAGCAGAGCTGGCCAGATTTCCCAACCTGAGGTGCATTGCATCCATGGGAGCCGGGGTGGACCATATTCTGTGCGACCCTGCTTTGCCCAAACATGTACCCATCACCAAGGTGGTGCATGAGAGTCTTACCCTTTCCATGGTGGAGTACGTCTTGCTCTCTGTGCTGGATTTCACCAGGGACATGGAGAAATACAGGGGGGATCAGAGAGAAAAACGCTGGGCTCCTCGTTTCCCGAGGCATAGGGGGGACCTTTGTGTGGGAATAATGGGTCTTGGGGAACTGGGGAGAGCCTGCGCAGTGCAATTGAGGCAACTGGGGTACAAGGTAAGGGGCTGGAGAAGGACGGACGGTTCGGTGCAGGGGGTAGACACCTTTTGGGGAGAGGCCCAATTAGGAGATTTCCTCTGCGGCACGGATGTGCTGGTGTGCCTTTTGCCCCTGACCCCCCAGACCGAGGGGATCCTCAACAGAGAGATCTTCTCCAGGCTCAGGCCCGGAGCCTTTCTCATCAATGTGGCTCGAGGGAGACATCTGGTAGAAGAGGACCTCTTGGAGGCTCTTGAAAAAGGTCAGCTTTCAGGAGCACGCCTGGATGTTTTCCGTCAGGAGCCTCTGCCTGCGGATCATCCTTTCTGGACCCACCCCAGGATCCAGATCACCCCTCACATCTCAAGCCTCACGGAACCCAAGGCAGTGGCCCCTCAAATCCTTGAGAACTATCGAAGGGTTTGTAATGGCCTGGAGCCCCTAAACACGGTGGATCCAGAAAGGGGGTACTGAGAAGTCTCAGGCTGGGCTTAAGACCTGTATTTTCACCCCGGCCACAAAGGGCTTGGCCTTTTCCCTGTAGGCCAGCATGTGCGGGGTCTGAAAGTGGGCGGTAAGTGCCTCCAGGTCCTTCCAGGCCTCTACTATTGTCACCACGTTTTCCCGGATCTGGCCCTGCATGGGACTCCCGGAGGGCACATCCACCGTTGGTTCATACATGATGCAGCCGGGCTCTTTCTTTACATGGGGGACATTGGCCCTGAGTACCTCCAGATAGGAATCCCTGGAGCCCTCCTTGCACTCAACCGTGGCTATGACATAAATCATCTCTGCCTCCTTCCATGGGCCCCAATGTTACTTCTGTCTTGGGCCCTCCTTGACACAGACAACACCTTATCGCAATATAAGGCTCGTTGGGAAGAAGGTAAAAAGGCGCCCATAGCTCAGCTGGATAGAGCGTCGGACTACGAATCCGCAGGTCGGGTGTTCGAATCACCCTGGGCGCGCCAACGAAATCAACGGGTTGGAACTCAAGGCTCCAACCCTTTTTTATTTTTGCCTCTGGTTGGAATAAACCTCATCTGCAACCTGGTCCGTCCTCTAGATCGGCTTCCCGAAAGCCTCAGGAGCTAGATGCCCATGGGTGTCGGCAATAGTGGATGTCTTGGTGTAATGCAGAAGCTTGCTCACCATTGCGGGTGTGTTTCCAATTCTCCATTGCTCCTGGTCTGGATCCAAAGGGTTCCAACTCAGCCCCGAGAGGCTTCCTTCTCGCATTCTGGTCGTCGGGGTCAGGGTGACATAGAGCCGGGCCTAGCTGCTCGATTCTCCAGAGTCGAAAAATATTCTGAGAAACCCAGCTCAACATCATTATTCTGGTTCTTCCCCCATGGCATCCTGAATGACGCGGGAGGGCAAAGCCGCTGGCCCAGGGGCTCCTCGCTCAACATGACTTCTCCGACTTCAAGCATTCGTTCAAGGTCTCAAAAAGGATAGCCATGTTGAATGGTTTCTTCAAGACGGCCCTCAGCCTGGAGGCCGGCTCCGGATCGGGGATCGCCATGTCCGTCCGGCCCGTGGCTATGAGGATCCGGGCCCCGGGATCCGCCTCGAGTATCTTCATCGAGGCCCAGATCCCGTCCCTCACGGGCATGGAAAGGTCCATTATCACGGCGTCGAAGGGTCTTCCCTCGTTGAAGGCCCTGAGGTAACTCATCACGGCCTCGTATCCGTTCTGGGCAGTCTCGACCCGGTATCCCTGCCTCCGGAGGGCGTTCTCGAGAATGTTGCGGATCGCAGGCTCGTCGTCCGCGGCCAGGATCCTTTCTCCCCTGCCCCGGGGAGCATTCACCGGCTCGGGCTCGGCAGTCCCCCGGTGTTCCCCTTCGGTCTCCACCGGTGGCAGGAACACCCTGAGAATGGAGCCCCTCGCCCTTCCCCGGGGAGGACTCTCGGCCGTTATGAAACCCCCGTGATTCTTCACTATGGAATAGGATACCGACAGCCCCAGCCCCGTGCCCTTGCCGGGCTCCTTCGTGGTGAAGAAGGGATCGAAGATCCTCTCGCGGATCTCGGCGGGTATGCCCGCCCCATCATCCATCACGTAGACCTCCACGTAGGTGCCGGGAACCACGTAGCTGTGCTCCCGGCAGAACTCGGCGTCAAGCTCGGAGAGCTTGGTGCCCATGATGATGACCCCGCCCTCCTCGCCCATGGCGTCCCTGGCATTGAGTCCGAGGTTCAGGAGCACCTGCTCCAGCTGGGTCGGATCCGCCTCCACGAAGGGCAGTCCGCCCATGAGGTCCGTCTTCACGGTGATGATGGGTGGAAGCGTCCTGGAGAGCATCTCCCGGGTCTTATCCACGACGTGATTGACCTTGAGGATCACCCGGTCGGAGTCGTCGGCCCTTGCAAAGGTCAGCATCTTGTGGGTCAGGCTTGCAGCCCTCTCGCAGCATGAGACGATCTCCTGCACGTTGGAGGTGTCTTCCCCCCGGGCCTCGAGGGTGTATCCCATTAGCTGGGCGAACCCCTGTATGGCGGCCAGTATGTTGTTGAACTCGTGGGCAACCCCGGATGCCAGGGTGCCCAGGGCCTGTATCCTCTGGGAATGCTGGAGCTGCCTCTCGAGAAGCTCGTGCTCCGTCACATCCCTCACCATGGCCTGGATGGCATCCCTGCCCTGGTGGCGCACCCTTGCAAAGCGCACCTCCACGGTCAAGGCCGACCCGTCCTTGCGCAATGCCCTGAAGGAGAAGGGCGTCTCGGGGATGGGATGTCCCTCAGAGACCTTCTTGAGAAGATGTCTTGCCCTCGGCACCTCCTCCTCGACAAGCACATCCCACGGCTTCATCGAAAGGGTCTCCTCGGGGCCGTAGCCGAACATGTCGCAGATGGCCCTGTTCACGAACCTGATACGCCCCTCCGGGAGCTCTGCTATGTAGATGCCGTCGGGGGAGTTCTCCACCAGGGTCCTGTAACGCTCCTCGCTCTCCTTGAGGGCCTCTTGCCTCTTGATTCTCTCGGTCACGTCGGTCAGGAAGCACAGGCCTGCATGTCTGCCCTCCCAGGTCACCGGTATGATCTTGATCTCCGCGACGCGCACCTCCTCGTCGGGGCCTCTCAATACCCTGAAAGTGTAATGCCGGGGGGCCGGCTCCCCCCTCATGCGCCTGGCATGGTAATCCATGACCATCTGCCTGTCGTCGGGATGGACGAACTCGGAAAAAGGTCTCGATACCAGCTCTTCCCTGGATCTGCCGCTGAAATCCGATGCCATCCTGTTCACGAACCTTATGAAGCCGTCCTGCACCACGAGGATCATGTCCGTGGAGTTTTCAACGACCAGCCTGTAGCGCTCCTCGGAGATCCTGAGGGCCTCCTCCCTGGCCCTCACCTGTGTCGCCATCTGATCGAAACTCCTGATCATCACCTCGAATTCCCTGAAAGAGCTCCCGGGCAGGTCTTCAGGACGCTCACCTCGACCGAACCCCTCGAAGGCCCTCACCAGCCGCTCGATGGGCCTTCTCAGGGAACAGGAAGCAGGATATGCCACAGCGACGGCAACCAGAACCGCAAGAGCCAGGACGACCAGGAGCCCTTCGAGAAGCTGTCTGGACAGCTCCAGGGCCCTGGATTCCGGCCCAGCAACCACCACGGGCCAGCCCAGATCGGGAACCCCGGATGCAGCCGCCGCCCATCTCTCACCCCCGTGCTCGTACCTCAAGACTGTCCTTCCTTCATCGAGTGCGGAGGAAACGGGGGGCAGGTCTCTCAGATTGAGCGCCCGCACCACGACCGTGGGATCCGGATGGGAGACGGGGTTGCCTTCTCGATCAGTCACCAGGAGAGTCATTCCCGCCGCAACCGGAATCGCCTGGAGTCTTGCGCTGAGCGGTCCCACGGGGATGAAGCCCACCACGATCGTCGGCCCCGTGGGGACGGCCAGCCTGACCACCGGTTCGCGAAATTCCCGATGGAGAACTACGGGTGAATAACAGGGAAGCCCCGTTCTCGCAGCGGTCTTGACCTCCGGCAAGGATGAGAACTTCAGTTTCTCCAGGCCCGATCCAGGCGGCATGACGGCCTTGAGGGTTCCCTCTCTTGCCAGCAGCGCGCAGGCCTCCATGTTTACGCCCTGGGCGGAAAATGCCTCCAGATGATCCCTGAAAAAGGGAATGAAATGGACGGAGTCCAGTAACTCCTCCATCCTTTGCGAGATGCTTCCCGCGTGAAGAAGTGCTGTCTCGTGAACCTTCAGGATCTCCCTCACCTGAAGGGCGAGGTATGCCGCAAGCGACAGTTGGCGGTGCTCCAGATCTGCAAGGGTCCTTTCCCGCACGAGCCGAAGGATCTCGGCACCGCCGAGCAAAAGAGGCACAAGGCCGACCAGAACAAAAAGGAGGGTCATCCTTTGAAAAAGGCTCGGCGTTCGTCCTCTCATCCCGGGACCTCCGATATGGCCGCATCTGAAAGTCGGCTGGAAGGAAGTTGGGATCGGGGCGGCCTCTCCATGAACCGGGGACTCAGCGGTGCTCCCGGTGCCCCAGCATGGGACAGGGCGGAGGAGGCCGCCTTGGGTCTCGATCAGAATTCACAATATCGCTTTTCGTCCTCGTCGAGGGGTATCACCTCCTGAGGTCTCTTCCTGGGAGGCTGGGGTCTCGCCCTCCCGTTGCCTTTCTCGGAAGGCCTCGTCTGTTCGAGAGAAGCTCCTTCTGCGCTTTTCTTGTTTTCAGATTGCGCTGCGGCCGAGGCCCTTCCGCCTTCCACCAGCGCCACCAGTTCTCCTACCAGTTCTTTCATGGCCTGTGCCTGTGCCTGGAGCTCCTCTGAGGCAGAGGCGCTTTCCTCTGCATTGGCTGCCGTGGCCTGAACCACCTTGTCCATCTGGGCCACGGCCTGGCTTATCTGCTCTATGCCCCTGGCCTGCTCCTGGGATGCTGCTGCTATCTCCTCCACGAGCTGGGATACCTTGCCCGCTATCTCCACGTTTTCCTGAAAGGCCTCCTGGGTGTTTGTGGTAAGCTCCCTGCCTTGCCTTACGGCCTGAATGGTGGCCTCTATGAGGTTGGAGGTGTTCTTGGCAGCCTCGGCAGCCCTCTGGGCCAGGTTTCTTACCTCGTCGGCCACAACCGCAAAGCCCGCTCCCGCCTCCCCTGCACGGGCAGCCTCCACGGCTGCATTGAGAGCCAGAAGATTGGTCTGGAAGGCTATCTCGTCTATGGTCTTTATGATCTTGGAGGTCTCTTCACTTTGCCTTGTTATCTCCCCTATGGCCCTTGCCATGTCCTCCATGTGTTTTCCCACCTTCTCCACTATCTGGTAGGCCTCTGTCATCATGGCCTTGGCCTGGTTGGCGTTGTCGGCATTTTGCCTGGTCATGGAGGCCATCTCCTCCAGCGAAGATGATGTCTCCTCCAGGGAGGCAGCCTGCTCAGAGGCCCCCTCGGCCAGGGACTGGCTGGATGAGGAGACCTGGGTGGCTGCGGAGGCGGTCTCTTCGGTCGCCCCTGCAAGGGTCGAGGCGACCCTGGTGATCGGTCGTGCAATGGAGCGGGCCACAAAGAAGCCGCACAGTCCCACCAGCAAGGCCGCCAGGGCCACGCTCAAAAGTGTCACGTTCCTCATCTCTCCCAGGGCGGCCATGGCTGCCTTGGCCTCCTGCTCGGCCAGAAGTCCGTACAGGTTATCCCCTATCTTGACCACTGAGTAACTGGTCAGCATCTCCCTGCCCTGCCTGTCGGGGGCCACAACGTTGCCCATGTGATCGGCCTTTTTCGGGGCCAGGCCTTTCTCCACCACTTCCTTGACAGCAGCCGTCTCCACCCTGGTCTTGAGCACCTCGTCGGCGGAAAATTTCCTGGAAGGGGTGACCAGAACTCCTTCATGATTCACCAGGTAGGTGTCCCCGCCTTCCCCGAGTCTCTCCGCCCCCTGCAAAATCAGATCCGACAGGGGCCTGGTCGGCAATGTGACCACCAGCACTCCAAGCAGATCCCCCTTGTCTCCCTCCTGATATATGGGCCCTGCCAGGACCATGACGGGCTCGTTGATTATGGGGGAATGGAATATCGGACTTACGGCCGGTTTGCCTGCAACGGCCTCCTTGAAGTAGGCCCTGTCCGAGATGTTCTGGCCCTCCCCCGAGCGTTCCTTCTGATTGGTGTCGAAAATGACCAGTCCGTCCTTTCTCGCCACCGCGGCGTTGCCGAATCCCTTGTCCTTGACGAACTTGTCCATGAGCTTGGCCACGGCAAGGTACTTCATGGTAAACACCGGATCCGACATGTCGGGCTTCAGAAGGGTCATGCTGTACACGTTCTCGTACAGTCCCGGAACGGCCAGCATGCCTGTTACCTCGGAGAGTTTCTGGTTCACCCAGAACTCCACCATCCTGGCCTTCTGCTCCACGTAAAGCCTGTTCTGGTCGAAGATCATTTCCTTGAAGGAAGACTGGGTCCTGAGATAACTGTAAAGCCCTGTGCCGAGCATGGGCATCAGGCCCGCCGCCAGGAAGATCAGAACAAGCTTCGTGCTGAGTTTGAATCTCTTTTTCATCCTCTTTTCTCCTCCTCTGGTGGATCGGTATACCGCCGCCAAGTCCGGTCTGTGCTTGGACACGGTATCTTGTGCGATTCCATGCCCAGGAAAACCATCGGCTTTTGGCCTCCTAACTGTGGAAGTCCTTTGGGGAGTTACTTTTCAACCCTAATATCGGAGCTTGAATGAGAAACTTTAATGGGAAAGGAATTCCTTTTTACGGCATGGCGTCCTGAGCAAAGTGTGTTCAGACTGCCCCAAAGCTGGATAGCTATTCCCTCGGTGAACCCTTCCTTCCCCTGCCCTGGGGCTTGGTACTGCGCTGCTGCAGCTCCCGGCCGTAGAATGGCTCAACTATCAGAAGACGGGCGTCAGAGACATCATCTAGACCTGAGAGCCAGACTCGGAAAGAAGACTCTTTTATGTGCTCAGGAAGCATCGTTTTGTTTGGTTTTCAGTCCTGGAACTCCAGATCCAATTGGGTCCTCAGCCTGCGTACTTGATGGAGACAGACAGCTCAGACAGTGACATCTAACCCTACTTTGTCACTTACCGCCTTAACTTACTGTAATCATTGGGTTCAGTTTTGCGTTTCGTAGCTACAGGCTATGTAAGTAGCTGAGATGTAATGATTTTCTCCGGTTTCGGTATACTGGCCGCCTTGAGTATCTGGTTCGTGCGCTCATGGATTGCCGTTGTGGCTATAACGGACTGGGTACCGAGGCCATGGTGTATGGCATACTTCACCAAGAGATCTATAGCCATGAGCACATGGAGGTACTTGACCTGATCCTCCTTTGGCTCGTGGATATAAACCTTTGACAGCCACCTCATTACCTCAGCTTTGCTCAGAGGATCGCTGATCCCGCATCACCCACCAAGAGGAAAGCTGAGCAACCAACCTCATGATATGCCTTCATAAAATGGTTCATACAT